>JAFRZQ010000007.1 GCA_017442465.1 Anaerotignum sp.
ACAGGTTCCACATCACAGCAGATACCATAGCCATGGCTGGCTACAGCGTGGATCAGTTTTTCATCCAGATCCTTTTCCTTCATCAGTTCCTGTACCTTTACACAATGCTGTTCAGGCCACTGTTCAAAGTCCAGGTCATGCAGAAGACCTACCATGCCCCAGAATTCCACTTCATCGCCATAGCCCAATTCCTGTGCCAGATAGCGCATAACGCCTTCTACTGTTTCACCGTGGCGCAGATGGAAAGGTTCTTTATTATATTCTTTCAGCAGTTCATATGCTTCTTCTCTTGTCAGTGTTCTTGCCATAAATATCAACCTCTTTTTTTTGTATTTCTATCTGTACATTATAGCGAACTTTCGTACATCCTGCAACAGATTTTGGCAGGTATACAGTATAGACACAAAGGCTTGCATTTCCATGTTATACAGGGTAAAATAATGCTCAGGAAAATCATGATACTTTTTGAAAGGATGAAAAATATGGACGTAACAAGCTTTACCATCGATCATAACCGCCTACTGCGCGGCATTTATGTTTCCAGAAAAGATACTGTTGGCAGCGGTGTTCTGACAACCTTTGATATTCGCATGAAAGAACCCAACCGCGAAATGGTCATGGATACTTCTGTGATGCATACCATCGAACACCTGCTGGCTGTTTATCTGCGCGAACACCCCGTATGGGCAGAAAAAACCATCTACGTTGGCCCCATGGGCTGCCGTACAGGCATGTATGTGATCTTCAAAGGTGATCTGGAAAGTGTAGATGTGGCTGATATCATCAGAGAAGCATATCAGTTCATGGCAGATTTCGAAGGCGAGATCCCTGCTGCGAAACCCGAAATGTGCGGTAACTATCTGGATCATAACCTGGGCATCACAAAAATCGAATGCCAGAAATTTGTAGATGAAGTGCTGACTGATATCAGGGAAGAAAATATGACATACCCCAAATAAAATGATAAATTGAATAACTCAGCAGCAAAAGAAAGAGGGTGCCGCAGAATGCAGCACCCTTTGTTTTATATTCACTTTTTATTGAATTCTGTTTTTATGCAATTGGTAAAGAGCTGTTTGAATACGTCCAGCAAGGATCAGGAAGCGTAGCTTCTTCTGAACTTCTGTGTCAGTCTTTCAGCGATCATTGCACATTTGCGTTCTGCAAATTCAACAACCGCGCAAGCTTTGTCTACAAATGTGATCACATAAGATTCGATATAGCGGGGAGGTACAGGAGTACAAGGCCACATATGCTTTTCAATCGCATCGATTTCTACTTTATTCAGCTCTGTGATTTTTCTTGCATTGTCCAGTGCAACACGGGGATGCCAGGACGCATGACCGGAACGCAGATATTTCGTTACACGCCAATCATAGAAATATAAGTCGTGCAGTAAGCCTGCTCTTGCTGCGGAACGATAATCCCAACCGAACATGCGGCAAATCAGAAAGCTGTAATAGGATACATTAATACTATGCTGAAGTCTGCTTGTATTGCAATGCTGTGTGTGCAGGTCCAGTTTCATTACCTGCTCATGGTCCAGAATACCTTCCAGACATTCCTTATACTCTGCCAGCAGCTGATCTTCATCTAAGTTGCTGAAATCCTTGCGGGACCCAATAGCGCTGTGCATGGGTTCCACATCCTTTCTTTTCATATTCTGTTTATGGTGTTATTATAGCATAACTTCCGCAAATTGTACAGAAATAAATACATAAATTTCCAATGAAATATTTTCCATTTTTATTGATATTTCAAGGTTTTTCCCCGCTTTATATGAATTGTATTTCACTCGTTATTGTCATTTTTCCTTAGGGTTGGCAATCAGTGCTGCCAGAAAGGCAAAAAACACTGCCGCCGTGATCCCTGCCGCTCCCGCCTTGATGCCGCCGGTAAAGATACCAAGGAATCCACTGTTGTCTACTTCTTTCATGACCCCTTCTGCCAGACGGAAGCCAAACCCCGTCAGAGGAACAGTCGCCCCTGCCCCGGCAAATTCCTCCAGTTTTTTGTAAATCCCCAATCCCCCCAGAATACATCCTAGGCAAACAAAGAGCACCAGAATACGCCCGGACATCAGTTTTGTTTTATCGATGAGCACCTGCCCGACAACACAGATGGCACCACCCACTGCAAAGGCTTTCACTAATTCCATCCATTCCATTATTTCGCCCCCTTTTTACAGCCTTCAATTACGACTCCGTGGGCAATTCCGGGGATGGGCTGTCCCTGCTGGGATGATGTGGGGCTCATCAATGCACCTGTTGGAATAAACAGCATCCGTCTGATTTCTCCTGATACCAGCTTCGGATAAAAATATGCACAGAAAGTAACAGCAGAACAGGCACAGCCGCTGCCGCCGGCATGGGTATCCTGCTTTTTGGCATCAAAAATTTCAATGCCGCAGTCTGTGTATCTGCTGTCCATATCGTAGCCCTCCTTCTCCATGAGTTCCACCACCAACTGACGACCTACTGTTCCCAAATCCCCTGTAGCGATCACATCATAATCCTGCGGTTTCCGCCCCGTATCCTCAAAATGTGCTTTCAGAAGAGCCACTGCTGCCGGTGCCATAGCAGCCCCCATATTATTTGCATCTGTCACACCCATATCTACGATCTTCCCTGTAGTGATCTCAACGATTTTCGGCCCATCCCCTTTTCTGGAAAGTACCACGGCCCCGTCTCCGGTCACTGTCCATGTAGAAGTGGGAGGCCTCTGTGTTCCCAACGGCAAAGGAAAACGAAACTGTTTTTCCGCCGCACAGAAATGACTGGATGCCCCTGTAAGCACATAATTCGCAAAGCCTCCGTCAATCAGCATCGCACCAAGGCTCATGGATTCTCCCATAGTGGAACAGGCACCAAAAAGACCGAAAAAAGGGATCTCCAGATTTTTGATGCCGAAGGTTGAACCTGTGCACTGATTCAGCAAGTCACCACATAAAACATAATCAATATCCTTTGGTTTCAGATTCGCCTTTTGAATGGCTAACCCCATATTTTTCTCCACAAATTTACTTTCGGCCAGTTCCCATGTTTTCTCGCCAAAATAGATATCCTCCACCCTTTGGTCGAAATATTTTGATAATGGCCCCTCCGCTTCCTTTGGCCCAACCGTAGATGCCGCTGAAAGGATCGACACCTTCTCTGAAAGGCGAACGGTCTGTTTCCCGATTCTCTTACTCATTTTCACACCTACTTTACAAAGTAATATACGAAACCAACCAGCATGGAGGTCAGTGTACCATAAACAATGACCGGCCCCGCCACAATAAACATCTTTGCAGCCATGCCAAAAACCATGCCTTCTTTCTTAAACTCAACAGCAGGAGAAACCACAGAATTTGCAAAGCCGGTGATCGGTACGATCGTTCCCGCCCCACAGAATTTCCCCAGTTTTTCATAGATCCCCAGGGCTGTCAGCAGTGCTGATAATCCGATCAATGTAATGGAGACCCACAACGCCGCATCCTTTTCCGAAATATCCATTCCTGTGTATAAATTCAGCAGCAGCTGCCCAATGGTACAGATGATGCCGCCGGAAATGAACGCCTTGATACAGTCCATAAAAATCGGGCTGTTGGGTGAAGCCTGCTTCACCATTTCGCTGTATTGCTGTTTTCCCTTTTTTGATGTATCCATTTCTTTTCACCTCATAACACATAAAATCCATCCACCAGATAATAAATCAATGAGCCGGCAACCTTCCCCAGCGCAAAGGAAAGGATGATCCACTGCAGCCCCTTTGTCAGCCTTGTCCGACGCATCAGGATCGGCATCACATTCAATACCTCTGTTAACGCCATAGCAAGAACCCCTACAAACACCCCCTCTAAAGCTGCAACAGCTATAATGAGCCACCACCAGGGCGGCAGCCGGTAATCCACAAACATGGTCGTTGTACCAAAAAGACCGCCCAGAACGATAACATCTTCATAAAACCGAACATAATGCCTTGTTCCGGTTCTCCATGCCATGCGGGGAATAATACCGATGGCCGCAATAAAAGCAAATACCCCCGCCGAAACCATCAGCCCCGATGCCACACTGAAAATGATCAGAAAAATCTCTTTCATTTTTCTCTGCCGCCCTTTCGCCTCCCCAAAAAGTCAATAACACTGGCATTGGTCTCCTTTTCATAGGTGGTCATCTCGATCTCGATGGGCGTGGGGTCTTCTGTCAGGGAGAGTTTTGAAAAATGATTGAAGAATATGATGATTCCCGCCCCCAGGCCAATGCTGTAGGGAATGGAAAGGAGCGCCGGCATCTCCCTGTTTTCTCCAAAAAAGATATAGTAGATATTCTGAAAGATCAGAGGAAGCTGAACATCTGTATGGAAGCACATAATGGTAGTAGCCGCCCCAACAAAAAGGATGAGAGAAACAAAGGCTACCTTTATCAGCGTCCATAGTTTCATTTTTTTCTCTGCCCGCGGCAGATATTCTACAAGGATATCCATCTCCCCCAGATTGGAAACAGAGGCATTCGGATACTTCCGGCTTAAACTCTGAATCAGATCCATCACAGAAAGCAAATATGTCTTTTTCCTGTCGGAAGAAATCTGAAACACTACCAGTTTTTCCGCCTCTCCCGCTGTCTGTCCATTTACAAATACTTCTGCCACATCCCGCAGAAGAACTTCCCGCTTTTCGATGATCTGCACTTTTTCAACGGGTTTGATATAAATATCCAACCGTGTCGCTCCTTTCTTTCCTCTTTTGGGTTAGTATGGCTTTTTCTGCAGAAAAAATCCCAAAGAAAAGACGTATTTCTTTTGAAATACGCCTTTCAATCGTTTATAGTCGAAATCCTTTGATGTTTTCATCCTCCGCAAAGAGATCTGCCAGATCCGTGCAAGTGATGGTATGTTCTCTGCTGACTTCCAGTTTCACCATTACGCCGCCATCCTCCATTTTTTCCATCTGGATATGATGC
>JAFRZQ010000051.1 GCA_017442465.1 Anaerotignum sp.
CCAGCTTGATCTTCCCGGTCTCCCCATTGATGGAACAGATCAGGATGGCATCGGAACGGCCCACATAGTCATTGTTTCTGGAATCCACCCCATACAGGGCAATATTGATAACTCCTTCGATGCCTTCGTTGGCAGAAAGATTTTCTTCATTGATATCGGAACGGTTCAGACCGCCCACCATATATGCAAATACGCCATACCCCACCCCCATCAGGCCGATACATACTGCCAGCGTGATGGCAAGGGTTTTGAAATACAGCCGTTTTAATCTTTTCTTTCGTTCTTCGTTCAAGGAAAAGACCTCCTTTGTCCTTAACATAATACATCACTCTAATCATAGACCTCTTTTCCGCAAAAAACAACAAAAAAAGTCTTAAGATTGTCCGTTTCCAGAAATCTCAAGACTTTTCATGCATCATGCCTTCTCTTCTGCCGACGAAATACATCCCGATCTGCAAAAAACCAGAAAGGAACTGCAAAAGCAGGTATATATCGTCTACAGCCGCACCTATGTTTCCCAATACAGGTTTCGCAAACCATAGATTTACCAAATACTGTATCACACTGCCACCCAGCCAGAGAGACGATTTTTTCCGTCTCCCCCAATAAAACGCCAGGACACAAAGGATCCCCATATACAGTACCGCTGCCAAAATAACCACGATTCCGACCCACTCCTGATGGGATCGATCCAGATATAATGCAGCCTTCGCACCAATCGTGATCCACGGCACACAGTAAAAAAGAAGGAGGGTATATTTCTTCATTCCATCCCCTCCTTCTTATAATTCCTTCGCTATATTTAGTGTAATTTTACACTATTCAAACAAGGCTGTCAATCACTTCTTCACCAGTGCCAGGATCTCTTCCACAGGACCATACACTTCGCCGTCCACATAGTAGCACTGGAAATACACAGGGCGATTATTTACCGTCACTTTGAAGTCTGCCTTCTTCGTGATCAGTCTGCCGCTGTCATCCATCATCATCTCATTCCCAAGAGCCTGGAAACTTCTGCCTGTCTGGATATTCAGCGTATCGTACTCTCTGTTATAGACCGCCGCAAAGCCTTTGCCCACCTTCGCCATCTGGCGCAGGGGTGCATGAGCCTTGCCGAAAATATCCAGCGTTGTCAGAGTCACTTCTTCCGTTCCCACCGTAAAGGTCTGTTCTGTCAGTTTTCTGGGGTTTTCCTGGCCGATCCAGGGCAGCTCATAGGGCTTGATGCGGTCTGTATAAATGCCATCCACACCAACTGCCAGCAGATTTTTCATGGTCAGATAACGGTTTGTGGTATGGGCATAGACCTTCAGCCCTTTGGCCTTCAGCTTGCTCACATTTTCCTTCGTTGCTCTGTCCACATGGAGCGTCACTGTCTGAATGCCCTTCGTCTTACAGAAGTTCGCAATATCGTCATAATCGGGATTATTATACAGATACAGCGTGAAGATCCAGTTCTCGAATTTATGGATCTCCCTGATCCAGTCGATCATGCCTTTGTTGTAAAGCTGGGGGATGATACGGTCCAGCACCTCGGGATTCCCCATATTTTTTGCGATCTTCACCAGATCACCAAACTGCTTCTGCACGGTCTTTTTATCCGTATCCTTCGTATCTGTCACCACATACATATCCGGATATTCCACCATCAAAGACAAAAGATCCACTGCACGCATAGGTGTCTGGGTGAAAATAGCCGGCGTTTCCATGAATGTTTTGGAATCCATGACTTTATCCGTATCTGCCGGGATCTCCAGTCGGGTATAGGAACCGTCCTTTTCAAAATCATGACGCACCACCAGAACCCCATCAGAGGTATATGTAAAATCCGCTTCCACCACACGGAACCCATTGTTCCATGCATTGATAAAAGCTTCCTTGGAATTTGTTTCTATTTTATTATCCACTTCCCCCAAAGCATGGGCGATCAGTTTATTTCCGCTCTGCCAGTCCGCCGCAAAAACAGGCTGCACCGCAGAGATCCCCAAAACTGCTGTCAGCAGAAATGCTGTCAGTCTTTTCCCTTTCATTTTCATCTTCTCCAATCTTTGGTATCTCAAAAAACAAAACGGGGGCTGATTCGCCCCCATTTTTTCTTTGTTCAAAATTAGTCTTCTTCGTCAAACAGATCTTCAAATGCTGCAGATACTTTGTCGAAGTCTTCATCGCTTTCGATGTTCAGCAGTTCAATGCCTTCTTCGTCTTCTTTGTATTCATACAGCAGCACTGTTTCATCTTCCAGAGGCAGCAGTGCAATATATTCTTTGCCTTCGATGCCTTCTACAGAAAATACACCCAGAATACCGCATTCCAGTTCTGTATCGTCATCCAGAGTCAGTGTTAATGTTTCCATTTCCATTTCTTCGTGTACGTGATCGTGATCGTGACCACAGCCGCAACCGCATTCGCTCATTGTTGAATCCTCCTTATATCTTTTTATTCATACAAAAGTACTTCCATAACATGATACATGATAATCGTACTTTACACAATTATTTTTTTTGACTTTTCGCACGATTTGCTTCTTTTTCCGCAAGTTTTTTTGCTTTTTTTGCAAAGAAGCCCATTTCCTCGTCCTTCTTCTTGCCTTTTTTATCCTTTTTGCCGTCTTTTTTCTGCGGTTTAGAGGAAGAGAAGAAATCGCCTTTGTCCTTTTTCTGTTTTTTCTTTTTGGAGTCGCCGCCGCCAACTTCGATAATGATGTCATTCTCCCAGTCGCCGAACTCGCCCCAGCCGTCGCCTTCTACCCATTTGTCCTCGATAATCAGTTTATCCTTTTTCTTCATGGGTTTCACGATATCCTTCTTTGTTTTCTGGCTATCCACCAGTTTACCGAAGGACATTTCCTTCTGTTCGAATTTCAGGCCCCATGCTTTTTCGTATTTATGGACCCATTTGCGTTCATAAGGAGTCACGATGGTGATGGCTGTGCCTTCCAGACCTTTTCTGCCGCAGCGGCCTGCACGGTGCAGATAGTGGGTAGGTTCTTCAGGAACATCCAGATTGATGACATGGGTAACGCCTTCAATATCCAGACCACGGGAACCGATATCGGAAGCCACCAGTACATTGATACGGCCTTCACGGAAACCGTCCATGGCATTTTTTCTGTCCATCTTGCTTGCCTGACCGTAAATACCATCGGCCTTGATGCCGTGGTGACAGAGTTTTTCTACCGTCACTTCGATATTTTCGGGGTTATTCAGGAATACCATTGCCTTTGC
>JAFRZQ010000052.1 GCA_017442465.1 Anaerotignum sp.
AAAAATGCAGGTGCTCCCATCCAGGCGGCATCTCCCATTCAGGCATGTGAAGCGAAAGACATTCCTGAAGAAGTTTCTACAGAAAGAGTATATGAAAGGGTAAAGGGCTACGGCGAGGCTGCACAGCGTGCAGTAAAAGCCGGTGTGGATGCGGTAGAGATCCACATGGCACATGGTTATCTGGTGAATACCTTCCTGTCTCCCAGAACAAACAAACGTATCGATGAATTTGGTGGCTGTTTTGAAAACAGAATGAGATTCTCCCGTCTGATCATCGAAGAAGTCAAAGCAAAAACAGAAGGCAAAGTTGCGGTCCTGGTTCGTATCAACAGCACAGAAGATATGTTTGGCGGTCTGGACAACCACGATATGTGTGCAATCGCTTCTTATCTGGAAGAATGCGGCGTAGACGGCCTGCATGTTTCCAGAGCAGTGCATCTGAAGGATGAATGTATGTGGGCACCTACCGGCATCCATGGCGGTTTCTCTGCAGAACTGGTAGACAACATCAAAAAATCCGTATCCATTCCTGTGATCACTGTAGGCCGCTACACAGAACCTCAGTTTGCAGAACTGATGGTAAAACAGGGCAAAGCAGATTTGGTTGCTTTTGGCCGCCAGTCTCTGGCAGATCCCCATATGCCTCTGAAAGCAATGGAAGACAGACTGGAAGAAATGACACCTTGTATCGCTTGTCTGCAGGGTTGTGTTGCAAATATGTTTGCTGGTAAGCCCATTGCCTGCCTGACAAACCCTATGCTGGGTCATGAATCCGAACCTATGCAGCCTGCGGAAAAAGTGAAAAAAGTATATGTGATCGGCGGCGGTGTTGCTGGTATGTATGCAGCCTATATCGCAAAAGAACGCGGTCATGAAGTAACACTGTTTGAAGCATCCGGTAAACTGGGCGGCAACATGAGACTGGCAGCATTCCCTCCCGGTAAAGGGGACATCACAAACATGATCCGCAACTACGTAGTCAAATGTGAAAAAGCGGGCGTAGATATTCGCATGAACACAACAGTGACAGTAGATATGCTGAAAGAAGAGCGCCCCGATGCTGTGATTCTGGCAACAGGTTCTGAAACACTGGTGCTGCCTTTCATCAAAGGCATCTATAGCCCTGAAATCGTGCACGGTATTGACTGTCTGGAAGGCAAACGTCCTGTTGGTCATAAAGTGCTGGTTGTCGGCGGCGGCATGGTCGGCGCAGAAACAGCAGAATTCCTGGCGGAACAGGGTCACGAAGTGGCAGTTATCGAAATGAGAGATGCCATTGGCCCTGATGTGATCCATGAACACCGTGTATATCTGATGAAAGCATTTGAAGAATATAACATCAGACAGATCACAAGTGCAGCAGTTCAGGAAATCCTGTCTGACGGTGTAAAATACAAAAATGCTGCTGATCCCAGTGACCAGACGATTTATGAAGCAAGAGGCTTTGATACAGTTGTTCTGTCCATGGGCTTTGTATCCCGCTATACACACCGTGAAGGTCAAGATGTTGTTTATGATTTCGCAGATGAACTGCGTGATATCGTTCCTGAAGTGCATGTTATTGGCGATGCGGTGAGAGCAAGACGTGCTCTGGATGCAACAAAAGAAGCATACGAAGCGGCAGTAAAACTGTAAGGTTGCTTTGTGCTTTGGGGGAAGAACAATGGAAAAAAGAATTCAGGGTAGTACAGGACTCTATGCATTATTTGGATCACCTGTAGAGCATTCCGGATCTCCTGCCATGTATAATAAGGCATTTGCACATTATGAAATGGACTATACATATCTGGCATTTGATGTGAAAGAAGATGGAATGGAGAAGGCTTTTGAAGCCATTCGTCTTTTGAACATCAAAGGCGGCAACTTTACAACTCCCTGTAAGGTTGCTGCAGCCAGATTGGTCGATCGGCTTTCTCCGGCGGCGCAGATGATTTGTGCATGTAATGCTTTTACCAATGAGGACGGCGTTATCACTGGATATATCACAGACGGCATCGGCTTTGTACAGAATCTGGAAAAGCATGACGTTTCTGTGAAGGATCAGAAGATCGTGATCTTCGGTGCCGGTGGTGCTGCTGCTTCCATTCAGGTGCAGCTTGCTTTAGATGGTGCAAAAGAGATTCATATTTTCAATCCAAAAGATAAATTTTATGAAAGAGCAGAACAGTTGAAGGAGACCATTTCCAAAACATGTCCCGGCTGCACAGTAACTGTCAATGATCTGGCAGAGCAGGCCGTACTTGCGGAAAGGATCGCATCCTGCGATATTGTGATCAATGGTACCATCATGGGTATGGTGCCCTTTGAAGACGTATCACTGGTGGATCCATCCTGGTTTCACAAGGAGCTGGTTGTTGCGGATACTGTGTATAATCCGGAAAAAACAAAATTGATTCTGGAAGCGGAACGGGCCGGCTGCAAAGCGATCGGCGGGAAAGGAATGCTGCTGCAGCAGGGCGCCGCGAACTTCAAACTGTTTACGGGAAAAGAAATGATTTTAGATTAATACGAGGAGGAAAAACATGAAAACGAAAAATTATTTGCTGTCGATCGTATGTGTTTACATGTGCTATTTGACACATGGGATCCAGGCCATTATTTTGAGCCAGAATAATATCAACTTTGCGACACAATGGGGCTTTGATATGTCTGTACCAGATAGTGCAGCATACGCAGCAGGTCTGGCAGCAGTAAGTACAGCTGTTGCATGGGTCGGTTTAGGTAAATTTGTCAGCGTTTGGATCGGCGGTGAAATTTCCGACCGTGTAGGACGTAAGAAAATGATGATCGGCGGCGCACTGCTGTATATCCTTTGCTTCGTTGGATTTTTGACGACAAAAAGCGCACTGGTAGCATCCATCTGTGGTTTCCTGACCGGTGTGGCAACATCCGGTTTCTGGGATGCAGCCGGTTACCCTGCAGTTCAGGAAGCATATCCTAAAGCACCCGGCTCTGCATTGATCGGGATCAAATTCTTCGTATCCCTCTCTGGCATGATCTATCCTCTGTTTGCGGTACATATGGCAGCAACTGGCAACTGGAAAGTGAATATTATTCTGCCTCTGGTACTGTCTGTGATCTGTCTGGTACTGGCAATGATCGTTCCTTTCGTGTATGATGATAAGAAGAAGGAAATTAGTTCCGAAAATGGAAGTAATAAACAAAATGCTGTAAAGGCAGAAATCGAAGCTGCAAAAGCTGCAATGCTTGTAAAACCCAGCAAATTTGTTGTGTTCCTGGTCATGTTCTATGCATTCCTGTGCATGTCCATCATGTACGGCGCACAGCAGTATACAAAAGCATTTGGTAGAGCAGTTTGCGGCCTGACAGAAATGCAGGCAGCAGGTATGACTTCTGTTTATACAATTGGTTCTATCTGTGCTGTAATTTTCTGGGCGTTTATGATGGCAAAACTGAAATGGAATCCATTGAAGGTTATTCTGATCGACTCTATTTTCACAGCAGTTGCATTGTTGGGCGTACTGTTCATCCAGCAGGTAAGCATTATTTACATTGCTATTGCAATGCTGGGCTTCTTTGCAGCAGGCGGCGCATTACAGACAGGTCTGGCAGTCGTTCAGCTGTTCAATCCCGGCCCTAAAGGTAGAAATACAGGTATTTACTACACTTTCATGGGTGCGGCAAGTTATATGATCCCTGTTGTGGCAGCACAGCTGACAAAAATGTCCGGGGAAGAAAATGCGATTTATACACTGATGATTATGTTGCTTGTATTTGCTGTTCTGGCGATTCTGAGTTCTCTGTATCTGGTAAAACAGCACAAAACAATCTTTGGTAAGAGTGCTCTAGCAAAACAGCAGTAAAGATATCTAAATGAATAGGTAAAGGAACTTTGCACCAGCAAGGTTTCTTTACTTGTATTCATGCCATCATTTAATAAGGAGGGCGTATGGTGTTGAGTGCCGAAAATTTGACAAACAAAAAAGTATTGCCATATATACCTTTGGGACCGTTCCAATTAAGGATTCCTGGCGTGCATTATCGCATAGAAAAGGTAGAGTTTTTTCAGGGCCTTATTTTGGGGGCAACTGCGTTAAGTTCTATTCCTTATATGACAGATTGCCTGGGGCTGCCCTATGAGTTGGCATGGAGCTGTGTCATTATTGAAGTTTTTCTTTATATGCTCCATGGTTTTCTGGGGGACCCTGTTGTTCCCGGCTGGATCACACCTACGCTGCCGTTTACATTGGTTTTCCTGAATGGTTTTGAGCAGGGGCCTGAACGGATCCAGGCGATGATCGCGGTTCAGCTTCTGGTAGCATTCCTGTTTATTTTTATGGGGGTCACGAGGCTGGCGGAAAAATTTGTCCGTCTGATCCCGGCTTCTGTAAAAGGCGGTATCCTGTTGGCTGCACCTATCACTGTTATCCAGGGGCAGCTGGCAGAAGGCAGCCAGTTGATGATCGCCCCTGTGGCAACACTGGTTGGTACTTTTTTGCTGGCATTTCTGAGTTTTTCTCCTTTCTGCGAGCGAAAAAGAAAATCCATTAAAATTTTAGATGTTATGGCAAAATACGGAAATCTGTTCCCGTATCTGCTGGCAATGCTCATGGGTATTCTGTTAAAAGAATTGTCATATCCTGAGCTGGAATTGGGAACGATCATCCGTATTCCGGATTTTAAAGATATTTTTAACACAGTCAGCATTTTTTCCGTAG
>JAFRZQ010000053.1 GCA_017442465.1 Anaerotignum sp.
AAACTTGCTATAACTATGAGAAAAAATAAGTAAAGGGGATGAGAGTATGCTCAATACCACAAAACTTTATGATATTTTCCATATCGTCAATGGCGAACATGGTGACCCCCATACCATCCTGGGGATGCACGAAGTGGAAAAGGATGGTAAGAAAATGGTGGCAGTCCGCGCGTTCCTGCCCGGTGCGACAAGTATTGTTGTGATCGACAATGCCAACAAACGTAAAAAATGGCCCATGGAACTGGTGCATCGAGGCGGTTTCTTTGAAGCCATCATCGAGGACAGGGAAGAATGGTTCCGTTATCAGCTGGAATATACGGATTATACCGGCAATACATGGAGAAACTATGACCCTTATTCCTTCCAGCCTACGTTCTCTGATCTGGACAGACACCTCTTTGGTGCTGGCACCCATTATGAAATTTACGAAAAAATGGGCGGCAGACTGATGACCCATGATGGAGTGAAAGGGGCAGCCTTCACTGTATGGGCGCCCAATGCGAAAACAGTCAGCGTTGTCGGTGATTTCAACCTGTGGGATAACCGCAGACATCCTATGCGTAAACTGGAAAAATCCGGTGTGTGGGAAATCTTTATTCCCGGCGTACAGGAAGGCGACCGCTATAAATTCCATGTGGTACAGTTTGATGGCAAGGCAGTGGATAAAACTGACCCTTACGGCCTGTATTCCGAACTGCGCCCCAACACAGCATCCGTGCTGTATCCTCTGAAACGCTATAAATGGAAAGACCGCAAATGGATGACAGCCAGAAAGAAATATGATGTACATAAATCTCCTATGAGCATTTATGAAGTGCATCTGGGCAGCTGGCTCCGTGCGGAAGAAAACAGATTCCTGACATACACAGAACTGGCGGAAGAACTGATCCCCTATGCAAAAGAAATGGGCTATACCCATCTGGAACTGCTTCCTATCGAAGAACATCCCTTCGACGGCAGCTGGGGCTATCAGGTAACAGGCTACTATTCTGCAACCAGCCGTTACGGCACACCTGATGAACTGAAATACTTTATCGATACCTGCCATGAAAGCGGCATTGGTGTCATTCTGGACTGGGTTCCTGCCCATTTCCCCAAAGATAACTTTGCACTGGCTCGTTTCGACGGCACAGCCCTCTATGAACATGAAGACCCTCGTCTGGGCGAACATGTGCAGTGGGGCACATATATCTTCAACTACGGCAGAAAAGAAGTTGGGAACTTCCTGCTGGCAAATGCCCTGTTCTGGCTGAAGGAATACCACATCGATGGTCTGCGTGTAGACGCGGTGGCATCCCTGCTGCATCTGGATTTCTGCAGAGATGAAGGCCAGTGGCTCCCTAATAAATATGGCAGCAACGAAAATCTGGAAGCCATCGAATTCCTGAAACACATGAACTCTATCATTGCTCAGAGAGAACCCGGTGCCATGGTCATCGCAGAAGACTCTACTGCATGGGAAGGTGTGACCAAGAAACCTGAAGAAGGTGGCTTGGGCTTCACCCTGAAATGGAACATGGGCTGGATGAACGACTTCCTGTTCTATATCAAGAAAGATCCTGTTTACAGAAAATATCATCATAATAAACTGACCTTCGGTATGGCATATCAGTATTCCGAAAATTATGTACTGGTACTGTCACATGACGAAGTGGTTCATACAAAGAGCTCCATGGTGGGCAAAATGCCCGGTGATCCCTGGCAGAGCTTTGCGAACCTGCGTGTAAGCTATGGCTTCATGTATGGTCATCCCGGCAAGAAACTGCTGTTCATGGGCGGTGAATTCGGTCAGTATAACGAATGGAGCGAAGCCCGTTCTCTGGACTGGCACCTGCTGCAGTATGATGACC
>JAFRZQ010000008.1 GCA_017442465.1 Anaerotignum sp.
ACCAGTTCCTGTTCTTCTGTATCGATAAAGATCAGCGGCTGCTTTGCTTGAAAGGCGATGCGGCAGCGGTCGATCATTTTTTTCATAACTGTTTTCATAAGCATTTCCCTCCGTTACTCTTCGATCTCCTTCAGGGATGCGATACCGCCTTCAGAATGTCCCAGATTGTCGACCATATAGCCGTTTTTATCCAGCAGCAGGAAGCGGGTGCCTCGAAGCTGTACCTGCAGGATATTCGGCTGGTTCAGATAGGAGCGATAGGTTTGGGACAGGCTGTATCGGGAAGCATCTACCCACTGCGGTCTTACGATGATGCAGCCCTGTCCGTTTGCTTCGGGGGCAAAGCTGATCACATCGCCTTCGCAGGGGAAGGTCATTCCCTTTCCGTTGCCGGAGAGGGTGATGGTATGTCCGTTTCTTTCCATGCGGCAGCTGCCGTTTGTTACCACGGTATCCAGTATTTCCACAGGCATGCCCGCCGCAAAGGTACAGAACCGATAATCTCCCGGCAGGAACTGGATGGACTGGGGATTTCTGTCCCCTTCGCCGTGATACAGTTCCAGAAGGAGGGGAAGGGTCGCGCTGCCCTGGGAATGGGGGGCGGCAATGATCTTTTTCAGGTCGATGGCTTCTCCAACAGGCAGACCGGTTTCTTCTCTCAGCAGGATACGATAGGGGGTCAGTTTTGCCGGCAGGACAAAGGTGTCTGCATCTGTGAAAACGACCCATTCTGCCTCGTCAACTTTTGTTTCCTGGCCCAGAAAGGCTGCCGCAGCTGCAGCGGGGCTGATGGGCAGGGCAGCAGGTGTTTTCTCTGCCAGCAGATAGCCGGCGGAAAGGATGCTGAAAAGACGTTTTTGTTCTTCTTCTGTCAGGTCTGTTTCCTTTGTCAGGGCCCAGACATCATTCAGCACTTCCATTGTGACAGCGTCCTCCTGTTTTTCCTGCAGATGGGCATTGCTTGGAAACAGGATCTCTGCCATTGCCTCAAAATAGCCGGAAGGTTCGGAAGGCGGATTCTGGAAGCAGTTTTTCCAGTCGAAAACAGCATCATAAAGCACATTGCTGTTGTAAACATGCCATTTGGAGAGGATACGCAGCTGATGATAGACAAAGCCCGCCGCCAGTTCCTTATTCCGCAGAAAATCCGCCGGAGAGAAATATGTAAGAAATCTTTGGGGGCTGGAGATCTGCATCCCGTTCATTTTGAATATGCGCATAGGCTCACACCTCTTTTTTTGTTAAATCACTTTGTCTGTTACCAGAAGCAATACCTTGCCCAGAGCGACCTCGAACTGTTCTTCATTCATCTGGTCGTAGACGTTTCTCAGGTCGATGTTGTTTTTCAGGTCTTTCAGCAGAACTTTGCTCCGTTTTTTGCGCAGTTCCATGTATTTGCCCTGATCGTTGTATCCCAGGATGATCTTCTGGGCTTCTTTTTTCTCCCGATTGGGGTCTTTTATGGTGAGGATCTTCTTGATCAGGCGGAAGGGACGGGTCAGAAGTCCTCCGCGGAAAAGTCGTCTCAGGTTCGGCGCATGGTTCATATTGGTGGGAACCTGTGCCACATTCAGCTGGATAGCCGCATTTCCCTGCAGCTGGCCCTGATAGATCTCAGCGGACAGGGCGTTTACATCTTCCATGATCTTGGTACAGCGATGTCTGTTATGGGTCTGAAAAGCATCCTGAAATGCCAGATCGATGGCAGCGGCATTGTTTTTCAGAGCGTTATCCGCCTTCTGCTGCAGCAGATTCCGGTCCAGATGGGGATCCTGCAGCAGGGGTGCGATCGCTGCTTTGATGATATCGGTTTCTTCTTTGGCAAGAACATTTGCCATGGTAGGCAGGAAATCTGTCCTGTAGTATTTATCATGATCCTGCTGCAGGGCATCCTGAACGGATTTCAGTTTTCCTGCGGCTTCTGTTTCGCATCTTTTGGCATAGCAAAGGCCGATGGCAACAGAATCAGAGGTATTGTTTGCCATCCGGAAGTCACCGTAATGTGCCCGGAAGGATGTCTGCAGCTGGGTCACGTTGCTGGTGCCGCCGGTAAGTACCAATGTGCCAAAGGGGACTTTCCCCATGTGCAGTTTGATATAGTCACTGGTATTTTTGAAAAATGTGTCGCAGCAGACTGCCCAGGATTTTCCGTTATAGGCGGAGTCATTGCAGTGGATGATGGAATGGTTGTTCAGCACATCATCCATAAAATCCATATCGATGGTAAAGTTATAGCTGATATACTGGTTTGTACGGATATCTCTGACAGAGATCATGGCGGGTCTGGGAACGCCGCCGCGGTAAAAATCCTCCTTATCCCTGCGCAGTCCTGCCAGAATGACGGGGCGCTGGTCGGGAGGGATAAAGGGGATATTGCAGTCTTTTGCGGCCTTTTTCAGCATGCCTTCTTCAATATCGGAGCCGCCAAATTCCAGGCTGGCAGTATATAAAACCTCACCCAGATAGATATAAGTAATATCGGAAGTGAAAGAGCCGTTGTCGCAGACGAGAACGCCATTGGCAAAATCCACTTGTCCGCCGTAAACTTCGCTCATGATCGCAGCAGTGGATTCCGGCAGGATGGCAATGTGATCTGTGGGGTGGCCTGCGGCACGGGAGAGCAGAGACCTGTATTTATCTGTGCTTTCCTGTTTGGTCCAGTCTTTGGAGGCGGGGCAGCCTACTACCAGCAGGGTATCTGCCTGCCCGATGGCAGCGGCAAAATTGGTGTTCTGCTTCTTTGTATCTGCGATCAGCACGCGGATATAGTCCTCCAGCAGTTCATCGCAGGTGTGCCCGTGGATATCGGCAGGACTGTCGACATTATACCAATTATCCGGTGGCTGTTTGAAGGAGGCACTGAAGCCGGGTTCGATTTTGGCCTCATGACCAATGGTCACTACAGGAGACTTTCTGTTTTTCGAGTTTGTATAGGTGTAACGGATATAGGTGGGGATGGTAAGGTTTCCGTCTTTATCCATTTTCATGCGGTTCATCTGCCATTTACCGCTGCCGTCCTTGTAGTAGAGGTAGATAACGGATTCCCCATGGCCAATGTCGATGCCGATGATGGTGTTGTAGATCTGGCTGGTGACATAGTTCAGCACCTTTCCGGGTTCGAATTTCTGTCCTAAAAAATAATAACTCATAGATATCCTCCCTCAGTGGTCCTCTTGCATGGCAAAAGGGATGATCAGTGTTTCGGTAACAAAGGCGCTGTATGCTTTGAGCGTGGTGCGGTAGTCGTCCGCCTGCCAGCCTTCCCTATGGGAAAGGTGTTCCACCCGTTCATCAAAAATAATGGTTCGGATGGCATCCAGAAGTGGTATCTGTTCCATTTCATAAGGGGCAGGGGGAGCAGGAAGGATCCGGAGCCGTTCTGCCAGCTGGCGGTTATTTTCAGTTGCCCAGCTGAGTTTCTGCAGAAGGGACTGGGCCTCGGCCATGTCTTTTTCGTCCAGAGCATCCTTCAGGCTGCGGGCCAGAGGGGCATATCTCTGGTAGCCGATGGTCTGAAAAAGATCGGCCTTTTTTTCATATCTGGCGGGCAGTTCCCGTTGTTTTTCTTCTGTCAGCCTGCAGGCAACTTCCAAAGCCAGCAGATCTTTGGAGATCCGCTGAATGGCACTGCTGTAGCCGCCCACCCACATTTCCTCAACGGTGGCGGTGTCTGCCAGGATTTCTTCAGTATACCGCTTGAGCTGCCTTGCAAAAAAGAGGATGCCGCCTTCCTGATAAAAGGCACTGAAGATCTTCTGATCCAGTTTTTTCAGCAGTTCGTTGTTTTCGGAGGCGATGCAGTATTTTCGGATCGCTTCCTCTTTTTTGGAAAGCAGTCTGTGATACTGGTCATTCTGACGGGTCAGTTCATTGGCCTGAGACTGTATCCTGGGGCGTTCGGAAAGGTATTCCTTCCCTCGTTTTCTGATATCTTCCAATAAGGATTCTTTCTCAAAGTCTTTCATAGGATTCCTCCGTTTAAGCATCATAGAGATAAGGGTTCTGATAGAGAGGATGATCGGGGTCACCGCTGTCTGCAAATTCGTCCAGGATCTTTTTGAAAACATCTATGTAATTTTCTGCATCGCTGCAGACAGCATTGTAGACATTGTTTTTGATGCAGCTGAGCACCACCAGATCCCGATACAGATAAAAGCCGCTGTGAATATGCCACAGAAATTCCTTGCCTGTGGGTTCATTCATTTTCAGCCCGATCAGGAGCATCAGGAGAGTCCCCTGACTGGTATAGGGGGCTGTTTCAGAGGGTTCTTTTGATTTTTTTTCTTCTTTCGGTTCCTTTGTGCGGATGCCGAATTTATTCCATACCTTTTCGCTGAGGCGGGCGTGGGCCATGAAAGCCTGGGTGTCGTAAAGGATATGCTCCCCTTTTTCCCGGCTGAAGTCAGGCTTCAGTTTTTCCTTCAGGTCATTCCGCAGGGCATCGTTTATGGGGAAGCTGCGCTGTATGCACAGAGAGAGAAAGGTCTGTTCCTCTTTTTTGTCCAGGCCGAAGCCGGCACAGATTTTTTCCAGATTTCGTTCCGTGGGCAGGTATTCTTTTGTAAAGAAAGTTTCCCATGTGTCTTCATTCTGACCGGCGATCATATCATTCAGTGCCTGTGTGCGGTTTTTTTCCCTGGGCAGCACATCGGCTAAAAGGAAGCGTCTCCAGGAGGCAGCATCCAGCTTGGCTCTTTTCTGAAATTCCGTCTGCTTTTTTGTTCGCAGATATTCCTGCACACCGCAGAGAGCCAGATTCCGGTTCCCTTTTTTCAGGTGTTTGGTAAAATGATTTTTCTGTTCTCTGGAAAGATTCAGTTTTGTCAGGATGATCTCTGCGGCCTCGCTGCAGCCGGGCTCTGCTCCGTCCAGAAAGGCCTGCTGGTGTTTTTCCGTCAGTCCAAGTTTTTTCAGATCATCATCGATTTCCAGTTCCAGCCGGTCCAATACCCATTTTACGGCAGCAAGGCGGCGGTTTTTCAAATGTCTTTCATTTTGGAGTGTAAAAAGTGTTTCGTTTATATCATAGATATTGATTCCATAATCGTTCCAGTTGTTCATAGGACATTCCTCGCTTCCGGGGCGGTGGGTTTTTGTTCAAAAAAAGTGAAGTGTTTCAATTATTATAACCTTGTTTTTGTACAAATACAATGGAACACGGTTCCTCCCGGAAATGGATTTTCGGGAGCAGAAAACGGCGGAGAACAGGTCCGTCTGTTTTTCCGCCGCCTTCTTTGGGAAACGATAAAAGGTAGGTATTCGGTTTAGAAAATATAACATTCCTCTTCCAGCTCATTTTCTGCAAGCATGGCTTCTTCCAGCATGTCCAGTTCTACCTGATGTCTGACTTTTTCCGTACACTGATCCCAGATAAACGCTTTGATCTGTTCCAGACCCCGCAGGACGGATTCTTTTGTGCCCAGATAGGCTTTATACATCTGTGTCCCCATTTTTCCTGCCCAGTATCTGGCGGGAGAGAGGTCTTCATAGACGATGATGCCAAAGCCGATGCTGGCCAGAATGGCCAGAGGAAGGGAGATGCATGTTTCGAGATAGACCGCCAGAAAAAGTGCGGCAGTCACGGCCACAGCGGTAAGGATGGCTGCTGCCGCTTTTTCTGTCAGGACACCTATGGCCACGGCATTGGCTGCCGCCTGCATATATACATCGCTGCAGGCATGGGCCACTGCTTCGGAAGGGTTGAGATAAGGTTTGTTTTCCAGATAAAGATGCATGGCAGCGGCACATTTCAGCTGAAAGCTTTCTCTGCCCAGGGCATAAGCGTTGTATGCAGTGGGGGAATGTTTCAGTTTTCTGACCATGCCCTTCAGGGCCAGAGGGGAGAGATTCATTTTTTCCACCTGCTCCATCAGCCGGTCTTTCAGGTTCATTTCGGTTTCCAGGCTTTCGTCATAAAGGATACCGAGTTCGCGGGGAAGGAGAATTTCAGAAAAGCCTTTTTCTTCTGCCTGTTCCAGCAGGGATTCGTCGCCGAACAGCTCCAGGGTGAATACCAGTTCATCCAGAATGGCAATGCGTTTCTGGGGAGAATGCTGATCCAGAGATCTGAAAAAGACGTTCATGGCCTGCGTGGTGTCCTCCTGCACCATGGTATAGCAGGCTTCGTAGCGCTGTACGGCCAGCATGATCTGGTCGGCCAGTTCAATGGCCTTTTCGCCGCAGAGGTTATAGCCGGCGGCGATATCTGCCAGTGTGCTGCGGATCTGATTTTTCTGGCGGAAGGAAGTATGGTCTTCGTATAAGGCTGTAAAGGAAAGGGTTTGTTTCAAATCTTTAGTCATATAGGACACCTCCGAGGGATATTTCGTTCTGTTGTGTATGGGTTCATTTTAAGCGGATTTTTGATGGAAAAAAATTGCCCGGGATGAAAATTTTCGGTAAAAGGAGGAAGTACCCTTTGCGACAAAGGGTTGATTTTTCAATGTTTTGTTTATATAACATTCTTTTTGAGTTTAATATTTGTAAACAAAAACAATAAAATTTTTCTGATGGACTTTGAAAAACCCTTGAAATAAAGGGAATG
>JAFRZQ010000054.1 GCA_017442465.1 Anaerotignum sp.
CGTGTGCTATTCCGATCTGATGGGTTTCTGTTTCCATCCGCCGATTGAGCGATCTGTTTACAGGAAAGACCTTCCGTGGCTGGATGGTGATCGTTATGCTTTGCTATGGGCTGGGAAACTGTGCCATTATGGGTGCAATGATTCTGGCACCATTGTATGGGCATTTCAGGGTGGCCCTGCTGTTTGGTGTTGGCCTTGTGCTGTTCAATGTGTTCTGCATGTATCTGTTCATTCGTGCCCTTCGTTCACTAAAGGAGATCATGATATCAGCAAAGGAAAGTTCCAAGGGGAATTTCTCTTATCCATTGGATCTGAATAAAATTTCGCCTTCGTTCCTGAATTTTGCGGAAGACGTTGCGAATATTCAGGTGGGGCTGAAAGAAGCGGTTGACCATGCTGTAAAAGGGGAACGAATGAAAGCGGAGCTGATCACGAATGTATCCCATGACCTGAAAACGCCTCTGACTTCTATCATTTCCTATGTAGATCTGCTGAAAAATGAGAAGCTGGAAAATGAAACAGCCAGTGCTTATGTGGAGGTGCTCCATGAAAAATCCTATCGGCTGAAGCAGCTGATCGAAGATCTGATCGAAGCCAGCAAGGCTTCCAGCGGGAATCTGAATGTGGAAAAAATGAAAGTGGACTATAAGCAGCTGACATTGATGGCTATGGGGGAAATGGAGGATAAGACCAATGCAGCAGGCCTGACGTTCAAGATAAGCTGCAGTGAACCTGTATATATCGATGCAGATGGCGGACATATGTGGCGTATCCTGGAAAACCTGCTTTCTAATGTTGTCAAATATTCCATGCCCAATTCCCGGGTTTATGTGGATATTTTCAAAATGAATGGATATGGTGTTCTGGTCATGAAAAATATTTCCGCAGCGCCCATTGATTTTGATGAAACAAGGCTGACAGAGCGTTTTGTCCGCGGAGACGAAAGCAGAACGACGGAGGGCAGCGGGCTGGGCTTATCCATTACCCAGAGCCTTGCAGAAATTCAGGGGGGCACTTTCGGTATTCAGGTGGATGGCGATCTGTTCAAATCCATCGTCAGCATTCCTCTTTGGGGGGAAGAGGAAGAAGAAATAGAAGAGGAGGAATGATCTATGGCAAAATATAAAGGCGAAAAAGTGGATGACCGATTTGAAAAAATCTATTCTCAGGGTGCGATGACTGTAATTGAAATCTGGGTGGATAAGGAAACAGGTGTACAGTATCTGTATCAGGCAGCGGGTTATGGTGCAGGTATCACGCCGCTGCTGGATAAAGATGGCAAACCTGCGATTTACGATCCCTACCAATTATAAATGCGACGACGCTCGGTACGAAAATGCCGGGCGTTTTTCTTTTGGAAAACTGTTGCAGATACGGATTTGCAGGTGTATACTAACTGATGGTAAAATTCAGCAAATAATCGGAGGAAATCCCCGTGTTCAAAACGTTTTATAGAAAATATCAGGATAAAATCGATCGAAGTGAAGATAACTTCATGCATTTTTGTGCATGGATCTGTGCCGGTATTGCCATTGGCGGCGTTGTTGGCCTTGTTGGCATTGCTTTTCATATCCTTCTGGAATGGGCAGCGGAATTCCGTGTGGAACATCCGGCTCTTCTTTGGCTGCTGCCTTTGGGCGGCATTGCTATCGTGCTGGCCTATCGTCTGGCCGGTATGGAAAAGGACAGAGGGACAAACTTTATCCTTGTTGCGGTTCGTTCCAATGAAGCGGTGACGATCAAGACGGCACCATTGATCTTCTTCAGTACTGTTGTGACCCATCTTCTGGGCGGCTCTGCCGGCAGAGAAGGAGCGGCACTGCAGCTGGGCGGCAGTATTGCTTCCAGCTTTGGCCGTGTATGGGAACTGAATGAAAAAGATGAGAGGATCATGACCATGTGCGGTATGGCAGCGGGGTTTTCTGCATTGTTCGGCACACCGCTGACTTCGGTGATTTTTGCTATGGAAGTGATCACCGTTGGTGTCATGCATTATTCTGCCATCGTACCCTGTACCATAGCGGCATTGGTGGCATCCAGTATGTCACAGGCCATGGGCATTGCGCCAACTGCATTTTTTGTTGCGGATATTCCGGAAAAGATCCTGTTTGAAACCTGCAGTGAAGTTGTTGCTCTGGGGATCGCTTCTGCCCTGATCAGCATCCTTTTCTGTGTTGTTATGGAACATGTTTCCCATACATATAGAAAGCGTATTCCCAATCCCATGCTTCGTGCATTTGTCGGCGGCTGCCTCGTCATTGCGCTGACATACCTGGTGGGCTGCAGAGATTATAATGGTGCCGGTATGGATATCATTGTGAATGCTTTGCATGGGGACGCGAAAGCAGAGGCTTTTCTGCTGAAGATCCTTTTTACGGCACTGACACTGGGGGCCGGATTTAAGGGCGGCGAAATTGTACCGTCTTTCTTTATCGGTGCGACCTTTGGCTGTGTGGCAGGGACGCTTTTGGGCATGCCTGCAGGCTTTGCAGCATCTCTCTGCATGGCAGCGGTATTTTGCGGTGTAACAAACTGTCCGCTGGCATCTATCATTCTCTGTATTGAGCTGTTTGGGTTCAAGGGGACGGGATATTATGCCCTTTGCTGTGGTGTAAGTTATATGCTTTCCGGCTACTACGGACTGTATTCGGAACAGAAGATCATGTATTCCAAGATCCAGCCGGAATTTATCAATAAGAATGTTCATTGATGTATATTTCTATGAAGAAATGCATGACATCTGAACTCTGTATACAAGATGTGTATATTTTTGAAATATACATAAATTTATGCATAAATAGAGGCTGAAAGGCAAAAGCGGTTTTTTTCAGGACAAGCAGGAAAAAGCCGCTTTTTTCTATTTACACAGACGGAGATTGTATAAATTTAACAAAAAAAGTTGAGAAATATATTATTTATGGTGTAAAATGATTATTGTATTTTATGCATCTTGGGAGTATAATTCCATTTGTAAATTAACACGAATAAAAGTGTATAAATTTGGGAGGAAAAGATTATGAAAAAATTTATGAAAGGCCTTCTGGCTACAACAATGGTATTTGCAATGATGACATCTCTGGTTGGCTGCGGCGGCGGTTCCGAAGCAGAAGCACCCGCAGATGAAACAGCAACTCTGGTAATGGCTACAAACGCAGCATTCCCTCCTTACGAATTCTACGAAGGTGATGCAATCGTTGGTATCGATGCTGAAATCGGTGCAGCAATCGCTGAAAAACTGGGTATGGACTTCGTAATCGAAGACATGGAATTCGATGCTATCATCCCCGCAGTAACAAGCGGCAAAGCAAGCTTTGGTATGGCTGGTATGACAGTAACAGAAGAACGTCTGCAGTCTGTTGACTTCTCTGATTCCTATGCAAAAGGTGTTCAGGTAGTTATCGTTGCAGAAGGTTCTGCTATCACATCCGTTGACGATCTGTTCGCAGAAGGTGCTTCCAATGTGATCGGTGTTCAGACAGGTACAACAGGTGACCTGTACTCCACATGGGATCTGGAAGATGCTGGCCTGGCAACAGTTGAACGTTTCAACAAAGGTGCTGACGCTGTTCTGGCTCTGACACAGGGTAAAGTTGATTGCGTAGTAATCGACAACGAACCCGCAAAAGAATTCGTTGCAGCAAACGAAGGTCTGGTAATCCTGGATACAGAATATGCAGTTGAAGACTACGCTATCTGCTTCGCAAAAGACAGCGAACTGACAGCACAGGTTAACGGCGCTCTGCAGGAACTGATCGCTGACGGTACAGTTCAGGCTATCATCGATACATACATCAGCGCTGAATAATTCAATCAGTCTTGAAAATGCTTCAGGGGTGGCGAATGTCACCCCTGTTTTGCGGTTAATCCGATAAAGGGGGAGTTTTCCGAATGAATTTGAAAGAACGTTTCATCTTCAACTTCATTGAAAGTGATCGTTGGAGATACTTATGGGACGGTCTGGGCGCAACACTGAAAGTAACATTCTTTGCGCTGATCGTTGGTGTGATCATTGGTATCATTGTTGCCATCATCCGTTCTACCCATGATAAGAATATCAAAGATATGAAGGGCATCAGCAAAGGTATCCTGATGATCCTGAACCTGTTTTCCAAGGTTTATCTGACTGTGATCCGTGGCACACCTGTAGTTGTACAGCTGATGATCATGTACTACGTTGTTATGGTATCCTCTACAAATAAGATCCTGGTTGCGACCATTGCCTTTGGTATGAACTCTGGTGCATACGTAGCCGAAATCTTCCGTAGTGGTATCATGTCCATCGATCAGGGCCAGTTTGAAGCAGGCCGCAGCTTAGGCTTCAACTTCGTGCAGACCATGGAGTATATCATCATTCCTCAGGCATTCAAAAACGTACTGCCTGCACTGGCAAATGAATTTATCGTACTGCTGAAAGAAACATCCGTATCCGGTTACGTTGCTCTGCATGACCTGACAAAGGGCGGCGACATCATCAGAAGCCGTACTTACGATGCATTTATGCCACTGATCGGTGTTGCTATTATCTATCTGGTAATGGTAATGTTCTTCACATATCTGGTAGGTATCCTTGAAAGGAGGTTGAGAAACAGTGAACGCTAATGAAACCTTGATCAAAGTTGAAAATCTGCAGAAATATTATAACGGCGGCGAAATCAAAGCCCTGGACGGTATCAATACAGAAATCAAAAAAGGCGAAGTAGTCGTTGTCATTGGTCCCTCCGGCTCCGGTAAATCTACCTTCCTGCGTTGTCTGAATCTGCTGGAAGTGCCCACAGGCGGCAGCATCTTCTTTGAAGGCACAGATATTACAGATGATAAAACTGACATCAATATCCATCGTCAGAAAATGGGTATGGTGTTCCAGCATTTCAATCTTTTTCCCCATATGACTATACTGAAAAATATGACCATCGCTCCCATGAAACTGCTGAAAAAGAGCGAGGCAGAGGCAACAGAACTGGCGATGAAGCTGCTGAGACGTGTTGGTCTGGAAGACAGAGCGAACGCATATCCTTCTCAGCTGTCCGGCGGCCAGAAACAGCGTATTGCTATTGTACGTGCCCTGTGCATGGAACCCGAAGTAATGCTGTTTGACGAACCTACTTCCGCACTGGACCCCGAAATGGTTGGTGAAGTACTGGAAGTTATGAAACAGCTGGCTCATGATAACATGACAATGGTCGTTGTTACACACGAAATGGGCTTTGCGAAGGAAGTTGGTACAAGAGTAATGTTTATGGCAGATGGCAAACAGGTAGAAGAAGGTACTCCTGAAGAAATCTTCGACAATCCTAAGAGTGACCGTCTGCAGCATTTCCTGGCGAAGGTACTGTAAGAAAAAATAAAAGTGAGAGAAATAATAAGATGAAAATCTTAAATATTTCTTTCACTTTTTTTATTTTGTTGAAAGGCAGAAAAATGTTAGATACAATGAAGGAAAAGAGAAGAGGTGAGGATATGGGTGAATTATATCTTTTTATTTTGGTGATCGCTTTGCTTGGTGCAGGAGCAGGATTTCTGGCTGGTTGGGCAAAGAAAAATGATCGTAAAGATATTATGGGAAAAATCATCTGGGTATTCTGGATTTTTCTCACCTGTTTCAGTTTTCCTCTGTGGAGTGATCGCTTCCCTCTGAAATGGCATGATATTTTTACATTTGTCAGTACCTATGGTATCTTTGCTGCAGGTTTATATGCTGTTTATGGAGAGGACAGAGGACCTGGCCTGTATCCCAGAATGATTCTGTTTACGGTGATTGGCATGATCTGCCGCTACTTCCTTGAATTTGGAGAAGTATCCAATACCTATAATTTCACATTGTTCAATATCGTTGTGTATCTGTTAG
>JAFRZQ010000055.1 GCA_017442465.1 Anaerotignum sp.
ATTATCGTCATTTTCTCCTTCCTTATAAAACGGGAAAAAAGCCGCTCTAAAAACAGATAAGAACGGCTTGTTTTTATTTATACATTTCACATACTTCACGGTAGCTTTCGGGGGTACCTACATCATAGCATTCGCCATCAAAGGTATAGGCATACACTTCTTTTCTTCGGTACAGCCATGCAGGGAAATTGCCGGGAGCATCAGGCTGATTCCCTGCCGCCAGATATTCCCGAAACATAGGCACTGTGTCCCTTTTGTAAAGATATGCGGCAAATACGGCAGTATTGGATTTGGGCTTCGCAGGCTTTTCCTCAATATCCAGCACCATGCCTTTTTCATCCAGCAGGGCGATCCCAAACTGGGACAGTGTTCTTTCGTCTTCCCATACCTTTACGCAGACACAGTCGCGGTCTTTTTCACGGAAGAATCTCACATAATCCTTCAGCGAATATGTAAAGAAATTATCACCGGCAATGACCATCAGGTCATCCTTGATCTGCATTTCATCAATGACAAAGGAAATGTCACCAATGGCACCGCGTTTGTTGCTATCGTCTGTGGTACCGTCGTTCAGCACTTTGATGGGCACACGGCTTACAGCTGTTTTTGCCCATTCTTCGAAATGGCCTGCAAATTTATCGTTGGAAACCACATAAATTTCGTCCAGCTCATCCACCGTATCCATCTGTGCTACGATATGATCAATAATCGGCTTTCCGCCGATGGGGAGCAATGCCTTAGGCATATTCAGTGTCAAGGGATATAATCTTGTAGCATAACCCGCCGCCAGAATAATGGCTTTCATATACTCTCCTCCTTAATACTTGTTACTTATTCACTTCAGCCAAAAAGTCCGTCGCAGATCTTCTGCAGAGTTTCCGGCAGAGGTGCTGTCATTTCCTTTCCATAAAGGTATCCCAGAGGGCCTTCCTTTTCCTTCCATTCTACACGAAGGGCATGAAGGAACTGATTGGAAAGGGCATATTCCTTTCGGAACTTTTCGTTGGAATGTTCCGCACCATATTTTCTGTCGCCGACCACGGGGTGTCCGATGGACTGCATATGGGCACGGATCTGATGGGTCTTCCCTGTGATCAGGTGAATCTCCAGCAGTGTGTAGCCCTTTGCATGGGCAATGGGGCGATATTTTGTCATAGTCTTCGCGCCCATGCCTTCCCGTTTGGAAAGGCGAACCTGATTTTTTTCTTCATCCTTTGTCAGATAGGCTGTGATCTCACCGGCTTCGCGGACTTCTCCGGCCACAAGGGTCAGATAATATTTATCCAGTTTATGGGTACGGATGATCTCATTGACCGCCTGCACGCCTCTCAGGGTTTTCCCTGCAATGACAAGGCCGCTGGTGTTTCTGTCCAGCCGGTTGCATAATGCGGGTGTAAAACTGCTCTCCGCATCAGGCGTATACTGCCCCTTCTGATAAAGGTAATACAAAATCTGGTCGATCAGAGTGTCCTTATCACTGCTTTTTTCGGGATGCGTCAGCAAACCCGCAGGCTTGGAAACCACCAGGATATCGTCATCCTCATAGACGATACCGAAATGGCGTTTCGCCGCCGCCATCGTTTTTTCCTCCATGAAGGACTGAATGGTTTCCTC
>JAFRZQ010000056.1 GCA_017442465.1 Anaerotignum sp.
CACTAACGATATCCCAGTTGTTGTCAACAATGATCAGGTATCCTTCTTCTCCTATATGTCTGTTTTTGGTCAATCCATTTACAATAGCAGAAATATCCTTCTGGAAATTCCACGCATCATAACCGACCTGAACAAATCCTCCGTTTTTCAGCGCAACCCCTGCATATTTCCGAGAAATTGTTCTGTCATAAGAAACCGGCCCATAACTCTGTACAAATTCACTTTCTCCATCCAGCAGTACCATAAATGCCGCAGACTGACTGCCGGAACGCATATCATATCCAAGAAAATCTTTATATGTACTCGCAGCAATCACACCATTTTCATTGATCACATTGATTTCCGGAATATCATATTTTTTACTAAGTTCTTCTAACCTGGAACCCGGTTCATTTCCAGAATCTTCGATCAGAGAAGCTACCGTTCTTGTCAGTTTCAGCAGATTTTCATTCGATGCATCATGTATATCGTTCTTCACATCCGCAATATTCAGCGAAAGCAGATTTTCCGCATTGCTTCTGGACAGTTCTGTCTGCAAAACATGAGAAAACAGTGTTGTTACTGCAAAGGCAATCAGAATTACCAGAGCAAGCCAACGCTGGAATGTCTGAGATATTTGTTTCAATTCCTGTGCAGTTGCAGTTTTCTGTCGTCCAATACCGGACACAATCATTACTGCCAGCATAACAGAAAGACCATTCAGCACGATCATATAAGGCGCACAAAGTTTTACTACTGAAAATGCTCTGGCTATATCATCCATATTGGTAACAAATACCATCAGCATATGCAGGATCTCCATAACGACCCCTGCAACAGTACCATAAAATACCGTAGGTTTTTTATCATCAAAAATAAATTTACGAATCGCAGCACCAAACAGCCCTGCAAGGATCGTTGCCAGTGTGCAGGCAAGACGGGTATACTCCCCTGCGCCCCAGTAAACGGCAAACCAGCGTTCCACACCGCCGATCACACCGGAAATGATGCCTGCAGGCGCACCAAAGATAAGCCCTGCACAAAGAGGTGCCGCATCCCTCGTATTTATCACAGCACCCTCTACCGCTACACCAAACTCCGTGCCACAGATAGCAACCAGACCAAAAATAATCCCAAAAAGCAACTGCTTTGTCTGATGGGAAAGTTTTTTCATACCTTCTGCCTGACGATCAGCCATATATAACAATACAGACACAACAACAGGCAATGCTGCCGTAGTTGTTAATTTCAGAATTGTTACCATTCCCTCACCTCTTTTCAGATTATGGTTTTATTTTATCATGAATTTCAAGAGAAAAACAGAGAAAACCATCTCTTTCCATAAAAAGAAATGGCTGTTTCTCAATCAGCCATTTCTATATATCTTGATTTAGCTTCCATCAGAAACGGAATCTGTCTCCGCCTTCTCCATAATACTTCAGCCGCAAAGCCGCCGCTTCATCGGGATGAACCTTCTGACATCTGCGTTCAATCAGTTCTGTAAAGAATCGGATATATTCATCCTTCAAGCCGGTTTTCCTTGCAAGGATATTTGCCCTGATGCGTTCCACCTTTGCCAGTTCCTTTTCCTTTCCATCTGCTTTCTGCGTCAGATAGTCAAAATAACTCTGATACTGTGCCATATACTGATCATCACCCATAGCAGTGATCTTTTCGATCTGCTCCGCTGCAGCCCGCAGGTCAAACTCCATTTCCCCATTGGCAAATTTTTCAAATACCACATTATACAGCGTATTGTTTGCATGGGGTTTATAGGTCGTACTCATCTGCTGCGCTGCCGGATCCAAAATCTTATTGAAAGCCGCTTCCTTATCGATTCCATGCAGCACCATGGGCTGACCGGGTTCCTGCGTCAGAATGAAGTTTTCGCCTTTGGTATCGAAATTACACAGCAGCCAGTCCGTAACATGTTCTCTGAGGATCTGGGGCATGAGATCTTCCACCTGCTTCGTGGTTGCCTGTGTTGCCAGTTCCGGATGTCTGGAGAACTTGAACAGATCCAGCACCTTGGAGCTGACTACATTTTTCAGTCTTCTCTGGAAGGAAACCATGCCATGCTTTTTCGTCTGACCGACAAAAGCCTCCACAGCTGTGCTTTCATCCACCAGTTTCTGGATATTGGAGCCGATTTCTGTCAGGATCGCGCCGCTGGGCTTATAAGTACCCACGCAGGTCACCGCCTGTTTTGCCAGCCATTTGCTGCCGTCTGCAGCAATATACTGACTCATGGGCTTGGTGCCTCCAAGGAAGATTTCCTCGTCTGCCACCATTTTCAGCTTCACTGTGGTTCTTTCCCGCATTTCTGCGACTTTTCCTTTAATTTTTTCCCGCAGCCTTTCTTCGCCATATCTTTCGATATCTGCCGCTGTCCGTTTTTCCGCTTCCGCTTCAATGCTCTTCCATGCTTCTTCATTGTCGCTCTGTTCGATTTCTTTCTGGGCAAGTTCCAGTGCTTCCTTTTTCAGTTTTCTCTGCATATCTTCGAAGGCTGCGGCTTCCAATTCATCCTCAGAATCATACAGTTCATCGAATTCTTCTATAAACTCTCCCATCAGACGATCGCCTTTTTCTTCACGGAGTTTTTCCATGTATTTTTCAGCCAGAGATTGTTTTGCGTCGTCAAATATTTCCTTGACATGGCGTTCATATCTTCTTTTGCGATATTTCTGGAACATTTCTTCCGGCATATCCTCGAATCTCTTGTGAAGGCGTTCAACGGATTCTTTATTTCTTCTTACCGCTTCCTGCACTTCCTGAGGCATATTTTCATCCACTTCAAACTGCAGATCAGAAAGCTTCACTGTTGTAGTACGTTTTTCCTCGTAATCATCACCGGGTTTCTTTTTCACGCCCATAATGATGGTTTTGGCAAAGTCATACACCGCATGACGACGTTTATAGCTCTTTTCATCTGCCTCATCCGCCTGTCTGACTTTTTCCTGCAGCGCAGCTGCATCATCTTCCTTCTGTCTGGCAATTTTTTCTCTTTCTGCCTTCAGATGCTCTGCTGTTTCACCTTTGAAGATGAAAAGGCCATCCTTGGTGCCGCCCAGATATTTCTGCTGCAGTTCTGCCGCTTCATCAGGTCTGGCCGCCATACGTTCCTTTACCAGTTCGCCAAAAAATCTTCTGGCTTCCACACGGATGAATTCTTTTCTGTATGTAACATTCTTTTTGATCTGCTCGAATTCCGCAGGCGTACGATCTTTCTGCTGCTGCGCAAAATAAGGCGCGTAGATCTTCAGATAGTCTTCCGTACTCATCTGCTCGATTTTCTTGATATACTGATCTGCCTCCTGCAGATCAAAATCCATGGAGCCATCGGCAAATTTACGGAACAGCTGATTATATACCGTATCCTGATCGAAGAAATGCTTGTCCTTCTGCATATGCTGTGCTTCTGGCACAAGGTCTTTTCTGCCTGCCGCTTCCTTATCGATACCGCG
>JAFRZQ010000057.1 GCA_017442465.1 Anaerotignum sp.
CCATTTTGTTTGCGATAACGGGTTTCTTTGTTTTCAGGTCGATACGCATACCCATCATGGTGTTGATGAGGGCGATACCATCTGCACCGGCTTCTTCACAGGCTTTTGCGATGGAAACGATGTCTGTTACGTTAGGTGTCAGTTTGATATATACAGGCTTTGTTGTAACAGCCTTAACTGCTCTTGTTACGGCTGCCGCTGCTTCAGGGTCTGTGCCGAAGCTCATGCCGCCGTGGTGTACGTTAGGGCAGGATACGTTTACTTCCAGAATACCCACCTGAGGTTCTTTATCCAGCAGGGCACAAGTGTGCGCGTATTCCTCGATGGAGAAACCGCTGACATTTGCGATAACGGGTTTATGGAATACTTTTGCCAGCTTGGGCAGTTCTTCGGAAATAACCTTATCTACACCGGGGTTCTGCAGACCAACGGAGTTGATCATGCCGGCAGGGCATTCTGCGATACGGGGTGTAGGGTTGCCGAAGCGAGGGTCCTTTGTTGTGCCTTTGAAGGAGAAAGTACCCAGAATATTGATGTCATACAGTTCCGCAAATTCATAGCCGTAGCCGAAAGTACCGCTGGCGGGGATGACAGGGTTATCCAGTGTGATGCCACTGAGCGTAACTTTTGTGTTTACCATATGATTTCCTCCTTCACCAGTACGGGACCATCTTTACAGATACGTTTGTTGCCATATTTTGTCTGGCAGGAGCAGCCCATGCATGCACCAAAACCACAGCCCATACGTTCTTCGAAGGAAAGCTGACCGCTTGTTGTTGTTACATCGGACAGGGCTTTCAGCATGGGTTCGGGACCGCATGTGTAGAAGTATGTATAGTCGGGGATGGTTTTTACTACGTCAGTAACGAAACCTTTCACGCCTACACTGCCGTCTGCTGTGGCTACGTGTACTTCTGCGCCCAGTTTTTCAAATTCTTCTTTATAGAATACTTCTGCTGCTGTGTTGAAGCCCAGAATCACAACGGGGTGTTTGCCTTCTGCGATCAGGTTTTTCGCCAGTCTGTACATGGGGGGCACACCAACACCGCCGCCAATGAGCAGAGGTTTGTCGCCGGAAACGGAAGTGTCATAGCCGTTGCCCAGACCTGTCAGTACGTCCAGTTTGTGATTGGGTGTCATTTTGCTCATGGCTTCTGTGCCTTTGCCCACAACTTTGTACAGGATGGTCAGTGTGTTTTCATCATAATCGCACACGGAAATAGGGCGGCGCAGGAAAAAGCCTTTCAGCTGAATATTTACGAACTGACCAGACGCGGTGATGGCGGAGGTGTCCCCCGCCAGTACCATCTTGCACACGCTGTCTGTCAGTTTTTCATTGCTCTGAATTGTAAAAATAGACTGTTTCATAAGGAGTCCTCCTTAATCAAGCATCAATAGTGGAGATACCCAGTGTTGTTTCTTCCAGAACGTCCAGCAGAACTTTTACTGTATCCAGTGCTGTGAATACGGTTACGTTGTTTTCTACTGCACACTGACGGATTTCCTGACCGTCGCTGCTGCTGGATGTGGAGTTGATATCTCTTGTGTTGATGACATAGCTTACATAGCCCTGACGGATGGAATCGAAGATTTCTTCGCTGCCGTCGGACAGTTTCTGTTTTGTACGAGTACGGATGCCGTGTTCTTTCAGGAAGTCAGCTGTGCCTTTTGTTGCTTCGATGTTGAAGCCCAGCTGATAGAAACGACGGATCAGAGGCAGTGCTTCTTCTTTATCCTTATCAGCGATGGTTGCCAGTACGGTACCATAGTTCTGGATATTCATACCAGATGCCTGCAGTGCTTTCCACAGAGCTCTGTTCAGTTTATTGTCGTAACCGATGGCTTCACCAGTGGATTTCATTTCGGGGGACAGGTATGTGTCCATGCCGTGCAGTTTGGAGAAGGAGAATGCAGGCACTTTTACGTACCATCTCTGTTTTTCATCGGGATACAGAGTGAAGATGCCCTGTTCTTTCAGAGATTTGCCCAGGATCGCCAGTGTAGCGATGTCTGCCAGAGAGTAGCCTGTAGCCTTGGACAGGAAGGGTACTGTTCTGGAGGAACGAGGGTTTACTTCGATTACATATACGTCATCTTTTTCGTCAACGATGAACTGAATGTTGAACAGACCAACGATGCCGATGCCCAGACCCAGTTTCTTTGTGTATTCCAGGATTTTGCCTTTTGCTTTGTTGGATACGGAGAAAGTAGGGTATACGGAGATGGAGTCACCGGAGTGTACGCCTGTTCTTTCTACATGTTCCATGATACCGGGTACGAATACGTCGATGCCGTCGCAAACTGCGTCAACTTCCAGTTC
>JAFRZQ010000058.1 GCA_017442465.1 Anaerotignum sp.
CCTATACCAGAGAGCGGGCGAAGGATGAACTGCCCCAGTCCGCCAGCGGCAGGACGATCATGACCACAGAGCCGAAATTCGTGCCCAATGAAGCGGTAGAGATCACATTGGGGGGCAATACGGATGTGCGGGTGCGGATGATAGACTGTGTAGGCTATCTGGTGCCGGAGGCGGAGGGACACATGGACGGGGAACTGCCCCGTATGGTACATACGCCCTGGTCGGAAAATGCCATGCCTTTTCGGGAGGCAGCGGAAATGGGGACGAAGAAAGTCATCACCGACCATTCCACAATTGGTATTGTTGTGACGACAGATGGCAGTGTAACGGAACTGCCCAGAGAAAACTATGTGGAAGCAGAGGAAAGAGTGGTTTCTGAGCTGCAGGAGATGGGTAAGCCCTTTATTATCCTGCTGAATACGGCGATGCCTTATAGTGAAGCGACGCAGGCGCAGAAGGCGGAGCTGCAGGAAAAATATGGTGTGCCTGTGCTGGCGGTGAATGCGGCCCAGCTGAAAGCTGAGGATATCAGAAAAATTCTGGAACAGGTGCTGTATCAGTTCCCCCTGAAGGAGCTGCGGTTCTTTTTTCCTGGATGGGTGGAAACACTGGAACAGAGCCACTGGCTGAAGCAGGGGCTGACGGCGGCATTAAAGGAAGTGATGAGCAAAGCAGATAAACTGGCGGATGTGGATGGGGCCATCGACAGCCTTGGAGAAACAGATTTTCTGAAAAAAGCCTATACGGACCATATCCTTCCTGGGGAAGGGGCGGCAGATATCGCACTGAATTTCGATGACGGATTATTTTATCAGATCCTCAGTGAAACGGTGGATATGCCCATCGAAAACGATTACGCGCTGATTCAGACCATTAAAATGCTTTCTGAAACAAAACGGGAATATGATAAAATTGCTGCGGCACTGAATGATGTGCAAAGAAAGGGCTATGGCGTGGTGGCGCCTGTATTTGAAGAGATCACTTTGGAAAAACCGGAGGTATTCAAACAGGGCAGCCGTTACGGCATCAAGCTGAAAGCAAAGGGGGAATCCATCCATCTGATTCGGGCCGATGTGGAAACGGAGGTTTCTCCCATCATCGGCAATGAGGAACAGTCCAGAGAATTTATCGATCACCTGATCTCCGATTATGAGGAAGAACCGGAAAAAATCTGGGATCTGAATATTTTTGGCCGTACCCTCAGTTCCATGGTCAGCGACGGTATGCAGAATAAAATCTACCGCATGCCGGAGGATGCCCAGATGAAGCTGCAGGAAACTCTGCAAAAGATCGTCAACGAGGGCAGCGGCGGGCTGATCTGTATTATTCTATAATGAAAAAGCGTCCATCTGGACGCTTTTTTGCTGTTTATATAATTTTGAATCCTTCTTCATTCTGCTTGGGAGAACAGGGTTTGTTTTCCATGGTTTCGATTTTGATACGTTTCAGGTTTTTCATGAATTTCAGCAGGTATCGGATGCGGCTTTCATAGCCCTGGATCTCTGCCTGTACGCCGCCGTCCTCCAGGTTTTTTACCCATCCCGTCAGTCCCAGTCGTGTTGCCATCTGCTCCAGTTCCAGACGAAAGCCTACATGCTGTACGCGGCCATGGAATGTGACCCGGCGACGCATGAAATAATCATCTTCAAAATCTGGAAGTTTGGCTTTTTCCACCTGATGGATCACGTAGTCGTCTCTGAATTTTTTGAATTTGTCGATGGGTTTCATGGAGATCACCTCTGAATTATTTTGTCTTTTGTACTGTATATTATACAGAAACTGGAGGGTTTTGTCATCCTTTCGGTTTACCTTTTTGTTTTTTTGATGTATAATAATATGATAAAATTGCAAGTAGTATGTTCAATTTGAAACGAACAGGAGGATCACCATGAAAAAAGGTTCCTCAGGGAATAGAAAAAGACCTCCCCAGAAACAGACACCGGCCAGCCGTTATCCTACCAGGGATAATGTTTACAGTCTGCAGCAGGAACGTCAGAAAAGACAGGGGAGTCAGCGGGGAAAACAGCAGAGATATCAGGAAACATATCGGCCTACTGAAGAACAGCCCGTACCGAAAAAAAAGAATAAGAAAAGAAAAAATGGCAATATGATCATGCCGCTGATCATTTTTGCGGTGATTGCGGTTTATCTGCTGGGACAGATCTTTACCCTGGCATCCAAACATTCGGATATTGATGTGGAAACAGTGGCTTATGGTACGATCGATACACCGGAGATCTATACCGGCCTGATCCTGCGGAAGGAATATGTGGTAAACAGCACCCGTGAGGGCCAACCCTTTTATCAGTATTCGCAGGGGGATTATATACCAAAGGGTGCAGCGGTATGCGTGGTGAAGGATACGAATACGACAGACCGTCTGGAAACAAAGCTGGATCAGATCGATAAGGATATTCTGAAAAGTCAGAAAACCAGAACAGATCTTTCTGCATTTTCTGAGGATATTGCAAGGCTGGAAGATAATATGACCCGTACGGTGGATACCTATGCAGGCCGTTCCATGAAGGCGGATGTTTCTTATATGTATACCATGAAGAGCCAGATGGAGTCCTTTATGAACCAGAGAAATGAGATCTGGCTGACAGAAAATGTGGAAAGCCTCTCTCAGCTGACAGAGGAAAAGAACATCTATGAACAGCAGCTGGCCCAGAGCCAGAGCGCACTGACAGCCAGTGCAGCAGGGGTGCTTTGTCTGAGCTATGATGGACTGGAGGAACAGTACAATCCGGATATGGCATCTGAAGTGACAAAAAAAGAGATCGGCAGTGCGAAAACAGAGTATATTTCCAAGGCGAAAGGCGTTAAGGAAGGGGATCCTCTGTTTAAGATCGTAGAAAGCAACAAGTGGTACATTGTGGCATACCTGCCAAACACAGAGACTGCTGCATGGAAAACCTCCGCCAATAAACAGCTGAATATGCTGACGGAGGACGAAACATTGTCGATCACCACAAAGATCGAAAGTATGGAAGTGGGAGAAAAAGAAACCAAGGTCGTTTTTTCCAGCTATGAGCACATGGAAGCATTTATGGAAAGCAGAACGGTTTCCTTCAGTCTGGAAGGTGCTGTGGCAGAAGGATTGAAGATTCCCAATGATGCTATTGTGGAAAAATCTCTGATCCGTATCCCTGAAGCATGCCTGACGGAAAGCATGGGCAATGAAGGGGTCCTCTTGGTGAGCGGAGAAAAGACGCAGTTTATGGATCTTTCTATTGTGACCAGAGATGAAGATGCTGTTTATATTGAACAGAATCAGAGCCCTGTAAAAATCGGTGATACGATCCTGCAGGGGATCGGCGAAAATGCGTCTTCCTATACGGTTTCTGAACTGACACCCCACGCAGGGGTTTATGTTGCGAACAGTTCTGTTGCAAACTTTGTCGTGATCGAAATTCTGGAACAGAACCATGAATATGCCATTGTGAAGAAGGGGAACATCGCGGGCCTGCAGCCCTTTGATACGATCGTCTCCGATGCGAAAAATATCACAGAAGGGCAGAATATCTATTAATAACAGTGAGGTAATAAAAATGAGTGTAGCTGAAAATATCAGAGAAGTGGAAGCAAAGATCGCAGCAGCAGCGGCGAAAAGCGGCAGAAAGGCAGAAGACATTCTGCTTTTGGCTGTCAGCAAGACAAAGCCCGTGGAACTGATCGGGGAAGCGGTACAGGCGGGGTGTGTATCCCTGGGTGAAAACAAGGTGCAGGAGATCATGGAAAAATATGAACCCATGATGGAATATGCCCCCGAAGGCGACCGTATCCACTGGCACCTGATCGGTCATCTGCAGACAAATAAGGTGAAATATATCATTGATAAGGTAGACATGATCCATTCCGTAGAGAGTATGAAACTGGCAGAAGAGATCGAAAAGCGTGCTGCCCAGAAGGATGTTGTGATGGATATCCTGATCGAAGTGAACATGGGTGGAGAAGAAAGCAAATTCGGCGTTGCTCCTGAAGAAACAGAAACATTGCTGAGAGAAATCTCCAAAATGGAACACATTCGTGTAAGAGGTCTCATGACAGTGGCACCTTTTGTGGAAGATCAGGAAGAAAACCGCGAAGTTTTCCGCCAAATGAGAGAATTACTGGTTGACATGAACAGTAAAAAAATTGATAATATAAAGATGGATACCTTGTCTATGGGTATGACCGGTGACTATGAAGTGGCCATTGAAGAAGGGGCTACCATCGTGCGTGTCGGGACAGGTATTTTCGGTGAAAGATATTATCCAAATAAAGGATGAGCAATAGAGAGGACTTAGGAGGAACTGACTGTGGCTAAAATTTTTGACAAAATGAAAGATCTGATGTTCGGCGAATACGAAGATGATGACGATTACTATGAAGATGATTATGCTCCTGCACCTGTAAGAGAAACATCTTCCTACGGGCTGAGAGATACAGGCCGTGATATGGATTATACACCTGCTCCCCGTAAATCTTCTGCAAAGAGCAGCAATAATCCTCAGATCTACAGCGTAAATACAAACGTTACTATGCAGGTAGTGATCATCAAACCCGAAGTATACGAAGATGCCCAGGAAATCTGTGATCAGATCAAAACAAAACGCCCTGTAGTGGTAAATCTGGAAAAAGTGGAATATCCCGTGGCACAGCGTATCATGGACTTCCTGAGCGGTACATGCTATGCTCTGGAAGGTTCTATCCAGCGTGTGGCAAACAACATTTTCATTATTGCTCCCGAAAACGTGGATATTTCCGGTGATTTCAAAGAAGAATTAAAAACAAAAGGCGTTCTGCTGCCCTGGATGAATGGCAGTAACGCCAGATAAGGTGGTCTTGTAAATGGAAGCATTGCTGGTACAGGCAATTGGTCTGTTTTTCTATTTTCTGGAGATCCTGATCTTTGTGCGTATCCTGCTCTCCTGGTTTGTGAGAGGCTATAACAGTGCCATTGGCCGTTTTCTGTATAACATGACAGAGCCTATTCTGGGACCTGTCAGAGAGATGGTAAACAAGTCTCCTCTGGGCGGCGGCTACGGACTGGATTTTTCTCCTATCTTTGCACTGATCCTGATGAGACTGGTACAGACACTGCTGATCGCGGCTGTACAGATGATCTTCTGATCCGATGGACAGGCAGGCTTTATTGAAAAGTGTGCCGGAAGGAGAAGAACGGCTGCTCTTTGCAAAGGCGCTGGATCAGGCTGTTTTTGCCATGAAGCGCAGGAAGCCGGCCTATACGGATTTCATGGATCGGGCGAAGTGTGCCCGTTTTCAGGAACGGATGCAGGGGCTTGGTCTGGAGATCACTCTTTTTGGCGGCACGGAAGATTGTGAAAGACAGATAATGGGCTTTTCTGTTGAAGAGATTTCTGCAGAAGAATTTCCCATTAGAATGATAAAAATACGAAGAAAAAGCAAAAAATTCGGACAGGCAGACCTGAGCCACAGAGATTATCTGGGTTCTATCCTTGGGCTGGGGATCGACCGCGGAAAAGTGGGCGATATCCTGGTGGCGGAGGATTCTGCGGTCTGTTTTGTGGCGGAGGAAATTGCACCCTACATAACGGCTGTGCTGGAACAGGTTTCCAGAACGGCGGTGATCGCAGAGGAAGCAGAGGGTGCAGATGCTGTTCCTGTGCGGCAGACGGAGAGAAGACGGTTGACGGTAGCCTCTCTCAGACTGGATGCTGTGGCAGGGGAAGCTTTTCATCTTGCCCGCGGCAAGGTGCAGGCACTGATCGGTGCGGAAAAGGCACAGGTCAACTGGAATGTTGTGACCAATACATCCCATCAGTTAAAGGAAGGGGATATGGTTTCCCTGCGGGGATTCGGACGTTTCCGCATCAAAGAGATCGGCGGAAAAACCAAAAAAGACAGAACTGGACTGGAAATTGAAAAATATATCTGAAAAAGGAGGGTTTTTCGTGATTACACCTAATGACATCGCAACCAAGGACTTTAAGAAGGTAGCTGTGGGCTATTCTCCGGAAGAAGTAGATACATTTCTGGATGATATCTACGAAGATTATGAGAAACTGTACAGAGAAAGCCTGAAGGAAAAAACAAAAGTGGAAACTGTGGCTGAAGATGCAGATCGTTTCAAGAATCTCGAAAAATCCATCGAGCGCACACTGAGCTTTGCGGAATCTGCAGCGGCGGAAACAAAAGCGGCAGCAGAAGCAGAGGCAGAGGCAGTGATCAAAGAAGCGAAGGCACAGGCTCACGAGATCCTTTCTGCAGCGAGAACAAAAGCGTATCAGCTGGAACAGGATATCATGGCACTGGAAAATCGCTATGAACTGATGAAAACAAGGGTAAAACTGCTGTTGTATGCAGAAATCGAACTGCTGGATAAAAACGAGATCCTGGCAGAAAAAGAAGCGCAGGCAGAAGAAACAAAATAAGAACAGACAAGCTGCGGCAGAAAAAGGCATTTTTCCAGCCGCGGCTCGTTTTGCGTTAAGGGAAAAGTGTTTTTTCTCTGAAAAATAGAAAGGTAGGGGCATTTTTTGCCCTTGAAAGGATGATAAGTTTGATAATTCCTGTTGTGATTACAGTGATTTTGATATTGATCGATCATGGGACAAAGTTCTGGGCACTGGAAAGCCTGAAGCCCATCCATAACATGACCCTGATAGAAGGCTTTATGGATCTGACCTTTGTGGAGAACAGAGGGATGGCCTTCGGGATGTTCAGCGGACAGAGATGGCTCATTCTTCTGCTGACTGGCGTGATCTCTGTTGGGCTGATCTGGTTTTATCTGTCACTGCCAAAGAAAAGGGAATACCGCCCTGTCAGAGCATCTCTGATCCTGATTTTGGCCGGCGCCATCGGCAATATCATTGACCGCCTGTTCCGTGGCTATGTGGTGGATTTTTTTGAATTTACTTTTTTTGAATGGCCTGTGTTCAATGTGGCAGATATCTATGTGGTGGTCGGTGTGATCCTGCTGGCCTTGATGATCATATTCGTTGTGAAAGAAGAAGACCTTGAACTGAAAAAGAAAAAGGATGAATAACTATGGATTATTTTACATTTGCGGCGGAAAAGGAGGACGTTGGTACTCGTATTGATGTATTCCTGGCTGAAAATATGGAGGATCTTTCCCGCAGCGGCGTGCAGAAACTCATTGACGAAGGCATGATCACGCTGAATGGCGGAAAGACAAAAGCGAATTATAAACTGCGGGAAAAGGATGTCATTGACGTTACTGTTCCTGAGGTAAAAGAAGTGGAAATTCTTCCTGAGGATATCCCTCTGGATATTTTATATGAGGACGCCGATGTCATTGTGGTAAACAAACCCCAGGGCATGGTGGTGCATCCGGCTCCGGGACACACCAGCGGCACACTGGTCAATGCCCTGATGTTCCATTGCGGCGATGATCTCTCCGGTATCAATGGAGAAAAACGCCCGGGTATTGTCCATCGTATCGATAAAGATACCTCAGGGGTTCTGATGATCGCCAAAAACGATATGGCCCATCAGTCTCTGGCGGCACAGCTGGCAGAACACAGCATCACCAGAAAATACAATGCGGTGGTGTATAACGGCTTTAATGAAGACGAGGGTACAGTCAATGAACCCATTGGCAGAAACCCGCAGGACAGAAAGAAAATGGCGGTGACCCAGAAGCACAGCCGCCATGCGGTGACCCATTACCGCGTCATTGAGCGAATGGAAAAATTCACGCTGATCGAGGCACAGCTGGAAACAGGCAGAACCCATCAGATCCGTGTGCATATGACCTATATTGGCCATCCTCTTCTGGGTGACCCTGTATACGGTCCGAAAAAACAGCCTATTTCTCTGGAAGGGCAGGCTCTTCATGCCCGTGTGCTGGGCTTTATCCATCCCAGAACAGGGGAGTATATGGAATTTGAGGCACCTTTGCCGCCTTATTTTGAAGCATTGCTGGAACGACTGCGTAAATAAGTGGGAGGAAACAACATGCCACTGAAAAGTAAAGACTTTTTCGGATTGAGAGATATGAGTGCGGATGATATCCGTTATATCCTCGGTACTGCCGAAACTATGAAATATATCCTGAATCAGAAAAACAAAAAAACACCCCATTTGCTGGGGAAATCTGTCATCATGCTGTTTTATGAACAGTCTGCCCGTGCGAAACTGGCGTACGAATTGGCGGCACAGCATCTGAGTGCCAATGTCATCGATATGACAAACTCTGTTCATTCCATTGAAATGGAAAGTCTGCAGGATATGGGGCAGCTGATCGACCAGATGGGGGCGGATTTTATCATCCTGCGTCATCCTATGGCCGGTGCGCCGAAACTGCTTGCGGACTGCGTGGGGGCTTCTGTCATCAATGCGGGGGACGGGTTTAACGAAAATCCCGGTCAGTCGCTGCTTGACCTTCTGACCATCAAAGAGCAGAAGGGGGGCTTTGAAGGACTGAAGGTTGCCATCGTCGGTGACCTGATGCACAGCCGTGTTTCCAAAAGCAACATCTGGGGTCTGACGAAGCTGGGAGCAGAGGTAAGTGTTTCCGGGCCTTCTACGCTTATGCTCCCTGAAATTGAAAAATTTGGTGTGAATGTATGTTATGATGCCAGGGAAGCGGTCAATAATGCAGATGTTATCCTGACTACCCGTATGCGTATGGAAACCCAGGATAAGTTTTTCCTGCCTTCTCTGGATGAATATAAACGGTTTTTCCGCATTGATGAAAATCTGCTGAAATATGCGAAAAAAGATGCTATCGTCATGCATCCCGGTCCTATTCAGAGGGGGATCGAAATTTCTCCCGGTGTCATTGACGGTAAGCAATGCATCATCAATGACCAGATTGCCAACTCTGTAGCGGTGCGTATGGCCATGTTCTATATCCTTTCTCAGGTGGGAGGTGCATTCAAATGAAAACCATTCTGAAAAACTGCAGACTGTTGGGTACTTCCCATGATAAAAATATGCTTCATGATGTGTATGTGGAAAAAGGGATCATTGAAAAAATTGGCCTGGATATCGATGTGGAAGGGGCAAAAGTGCTGGATGTAGGCGGCCATATGGTTCTGCCCGGCCTGATCGATATGCACTGTAATATCTGCGACCCCGGTCATGAATACATAGAGGATATTGCAACGGTTTCCCGTGCTGCTCTGCGCGGCGGCTTTACGACCATCACCTGTGAGCCGAATACCAGTCCTGCCATTGATAATAAAACAGTAGTGGAATATATCGTTTCCAAATCCAAGGAGAAATCTCTGGTGAACATCTATCCCTACGGCAGTATGTCTATTGACTGCAAAGGGGAACAGATGGCAGAAATCGGGGAAATGTTCGATGCTGGCATCGTAGGGATCTCCGATGGGGATGAATTTACAGATTCTGCTGCATTCTTAAGAAATGTCATGATCTATTCCAAAATGTTCGATCTGCCGGTGATCACCCATTGCGAGGACAGAGACCTTTCCGGCAAAGGCGTTATGAATGAAGGCTATGTGGCAGCCTGCCTGGGGCTGACCGGTATGCCCAGAGAGGCAGAGGAAGTGATCGTTGCCCGCAATCTGAATCTGGCAGAACGCACAGGGGTAAAGCTCCATCTCTGCCATATCAGCACAAAGGGCTCTGTGCAGCTGATCAGAGAAGCAAAGGGCAGAGGGGTTCCTGTAACGGCGGAAACCAGCCCCCATTATTTTATTCTGACGGAGGAAGTCATTGGTGACTATAATACGCTGGCAAAGGTAAACCCTCCGCTGAGAAGCAAAGAGGACGTGTATGCGATCATTGAAGGGATTGTAGACGGCACGATCGATGTGATCTCTTCGGGACACAGCCCTACAAATATGACAGAGAAGGAAAAAGAGTTCGATCAGGCAGCCTATGGCATTTCTTCTTTGGAAACAGCCTTTTCCCTCAGCTATACTTATCTGGTGGAAAAAGGCTATATCACTGTGGAAAAACTGGTGGATATGATGAGCAACAAGCCTGCGGAAATTCTGAAATTATATAACAAAGGCATGCTGGCGGAGGGGCTGGATGCCGATATTATCGTGGTGGATTTCATGGAAACCCATACGATCGATCCGAAACATTTTGCCTCTAAGGCGAAATTTTCTCCCTTTGCGGATGAAGAAGTCAGAGGCAAGGTTCTCTATACTATGGTTGGCGGTAAAATGCTGACATAATACAAATGAGGTGTGAATGAATGTATTTGAAACGATTGGACTTACAGGGTTTCAAATCCTTTCCTGAAAAAGTAAAACTGGAATTCAACCCCGGTGTGACGGCAGTCGTTGGCCCCAATGGCAGCGGCAAAAGTAATGTTTCGGATGCCGTGCGCTGGGTGCTGGGGGAACAGCGTGCCAAAAGCCTCCGTGGCGATAAGATGGAAGACATCATCTTTGCCGGTACGGAAAACAGAAAGCCCTTGGGCTTTGCGGAAGTTTCTATTCTGATCGACAATCAGGATGGAAAACTGCCCCTGGAATACAGTGAGGTACAGGTGACAAGACGTGTGTTCCGCTCCGGTGAGAGTGAATACCGCATCAATGGTACCTCCTGCCGTTTGAAGGATATTCAGGAACTGTTCATGGATACGGGCGTTGGCCGTGAGGGGTATTCCATCATCGGGCAGGGGCGTATCGATGAGATCTTAAGTGCAAAAGGCGATGACCGCCGCCGTATTTTTGAAGAAGCGGCCGGCATCGTGAAATATAAAACCAGAAAAAACGAAGCTGTTCATAAACTGGAAAAGGAACAGCAGAACCTGCTCCGTGTGGATGATATCATCGGGGAACTGGAAGTGCAGGTAGGCCCCCTGGCGGAACAGAGTGAAAAGGCGAAAGAATACCTGCGTCTGAAAGAACACCTGAAACAGGCGGAAACTGCGGCATTTTGTAGGGATGCGGAACGCATCAGTTCTCAGTTGGAAAAACTGGAGCAGGACGAAGCTGCGGCCAATGAACAGCTGACAGAAAGCATGCAGAAAAGCGATGCAGAAAAGGAAACAGCTCTGTCCCTCAGAACAAAATCTGAGGAACTGGATGCTCTTTTGCAGCAGCAGAATGCGGAAATGACAGAACTGCGGGCGGAAATGGAGAAGACCGAAGGGGAAATTCGCCTGCGGGAAGAACAGCGGGCAAATGACGAGGCAAATATTACCCGTATCGAAGCCGAAATGGCAGAAAAATCCAGAAAACAGCAGGAAAACGAAGCCGAACAGGCGGCTTGTGAAGGCAAAATGAACGCCCTGAAAGCGGAGATGGACCACCAGCAGAATGAGCTGGACAAACTGGAAGAAAAATATGCTTCTCTGAGCAACGCCCTGACACAGGATGAAAATAAAGCAGAATCCTTCAAGGATGAGATTTTTGAGCAGATCAGAATCGGCACAGAAGCCAAAGGTGAAATTTCCAAACGCGAAGCCATGAAGACCCAGTTCCTTGCCAGAAAAGAACAGCTGGACAGGGAAATGGAATATACCGAAAGCAGACTGCATCAGTTTGGTGTGCATCTCATGGCTTTGGAAAAACAGGAAAACGACAGAAAAGAACACATCCGTTATCTGGAACAGGAACTGGATGCCCTGGAGCACGACAGAAGCCATGCGGCAGAACAGAAGCAGCGGGCGGAATCCAGCCTTTCCCAGAAGGAAAAACGGATTTCCGAGACTCGTTCCCGCCTGTCCCTGTTGATGGAAATGGAAAAAGAACATGAAGGCTTTTATAATAGCGTAAAAAGCCTTTTGAACCTGCCTGATAAAGAGGACAGAGGTATTTATGGTGCCGTTGGTCAGCTTTTGAAGGTAGAGGAAGAATATGAAACTGCCATCGAAGCGGCACTGGGCGGTGCGCTGCAGAATGTGGTAACTGAAACAGAAGAAGATGCGAAGGACGCCATCAACTACCTGAAACGAAACAACCTTGGCAGAGCCACATTCC
>JAFRZQ010000059.1 GCA_017442465.1 Anaerotignum sp.
CGGAAATCATAGCCCATTTCCATCAGGCATTTCTGGGCGATATACGCCTTCGCCGCCCGAATGATATTCTGCTGCTTCCAGTGGTTCACCGCTTCCGCAGGGGTACCCATTTCTTCATTTTTTCTGTATTTCACTTCCGTAAAAACGATTACATTGTCTTTTTTCGCAATGATGTCAATTTCTGCTTTCAGAGCATGGAAGTTTCTTTCCAGAATTTCATAGCCCATCTTTTCCATCTGTTTCGCCGCAAGGGCTTCTCCGCGATGACCTTTATCTGTGGTAGTGTCCCCATCCTGAGGCAGGAACTTCTTCACGAAGGTCTTACGATGGATGGGCGTAATGCCCTGCTTTTTGATGCCTTCTATGTGCTCCGCCGCACCGTAGCCTTTGTTGGATGCAAATCCGTATCCGGGATAGACTTCCTCATAGGCTTCCATCATGCGGTCACGGTACACCTTTGCCACGATACTTGCCGCACCGATGGACATACTCTTTGCATCCCCTTTGATGATACCCCTCTGGGGTGTAGAAACCATAGGGATGGTCACCGCATCGGCAAGGATATAATCCGCCTTCGGCTTCAGCTGAGACAATGCCTCCCGCATAGCCTCATAAGTCGCCTGCAGGATGTTGATCTCATCGATCCGCTCATTGGAAACAACGCCGATGCCATAGGATACGGCCTTTTCCAGAATAATATCGTACAGTTCTTCTCTTTTTTTCGCAGACAGCTTCTTGGAGTCATTGACTCCTTCGATCTTGCATTCCTTCGGCAGAATGACCGCTGCAGCCACCACAGGCCCCGCCAGAGGGCCTCTGCCCACTTCGTCGATCCCTGCAACCAGATCATAGCCCGCTTCCCAGAGACCGCGTTCGTAAGTCAGGATTTCATCTAATCGCGCCAGTTCCTGCTGATGTTTCTCATATTTTTTCCGAAAAGAGGCCAGCGCAGTCTGGACACCCTTTCGGCTGTCTTCTTCAAATTGTTTCATCTGTTCGGGCAGTTCTTCCATAGAACAATTCCCTAAGATTTCCTTGATTTCACTGATGGACTGCATACTCTCCCTCTTCCCCCTTCATTTTGCACTATCATACACTATTTTCGCTTTCCTTGCAATGAAAGCAGTTTCTGATTGTACACAACCCACCTTTGTGTTATCCTTGTATCAGAAGAAAAACACATTGACATATAAGGAGGTCACCCCTATGAAATGTTATCACGTTGACGCATTTGCTGAAAAAGTATTCGAAGGCAATCCTGCCGCAGTCTGCGTACTGGACAAATACCCTTCCGATGAACTGATGCTGAAGATCGCTATCGAAAACAACCTGTCCGAAACAGCATTTGCTGTAAAGGAAGGCGAAAACTACCACCTGCGCTGGTTCACCCCCGGCGGCGAAATCGACCTGTGCGGCCATGCCACACTGGGTACATCCTACGTGCTGTTCAACTTCTTTGAAAAAGAAGCAACATCCATCACTTTCAACACCATGAGCGGTCCTCTGACTGTTGTTCGCAAAGGCGATCTGCTGGAAATGGACTTTCCTGCATACGAACTGAAGGAAGTTCCTGTTACAGACCTGATGGAAGAAGCCCTGGGCGTACGTCCTGTGGAAGCATGGCTGGGTCGCGATCTGGTTTGTGTACTGGAAAAGGAAGAAGATGTTCCTACATTGAAACCTGACCACAGCAAACTGGTGGAATTGGACGGTCTGCTGCAGCATATCACTGCAAAGGGCACAAAATATGATTCCGTATCCCGTTCTTTCTGCTCCAAACTGGCGGTTCCCGAAGACCCCGTATGTGGCAGCGGTCACTGCCATATCGTTCCCCTGTGGGCACAGAAACTGGGTAAAAATAATATCGTTGCCCGCCAGTCTTCCGCAAGAGGCGGCACACTGTACTGCGAAATGCAGGGCGACAGACTGACATTGGCCGGTTCTGCTGTGCTGTATTCCATTGCAGACCTAAATGTAGAACTTTAATAAGCACAAAAAAGCCGAGACTTTTGTCTCGGCTTTTATTTTTGTTATTACACTTCCATAATGATTGGCAAAATCATGGGGCTTCTCTTTGTTTTCTGCCAGATATAATTTTTCAGGGTATCCTTGATCACACCCTTGATATAGTTCCAGCTCGTTACTCCCTTTGCTTCGCATTCCTGCAAAGCTTCCAGCACTGCCTGACGGGCTTCATCCATCAGACCTTCTGCCTCTCTTACATAAACAAAGCCTCTGGAAATGATATCGGGACCGGAAACAATGGTGCCATATTCCTTATCCATGGAAACAACGACCACCATCAGACCATCCTGAGACAGATGCTTTCTGTCCCGCAGAACGATATTGCCAACGTCACCAACACCCAGACCATCTACCATGATCTGACCCGTAGGTACAACGCCGTTCACTTTTGCTTCATCCTTGCTCAGTTCCAGCACTTCGCCCAGTTTCATCACGAAGATGTCATTCTTATCCATGCCCATGGAAACTGCCAGATCTCTGTGGCTTGCCAGATGCATGAATTCCCCGTGAAC
>JAFRZQ010000060.1 GCA_017442465.1 Anaerotignum sp.
CATCCAGAAATGCGTGGAACTGGGGGTAGACCGCATCGTGGCGGTTTCCACGGAAAGAGCCATTGTAAAACTGGATAAAAAAGAAACAAAAAAACTGGAACGCTGGCAGAAAATTGCGGAAGCCGCAGCAAAACAGAGCGGCAGAGGCAAAATCCCCGAAATCGGTCAGCAGGTGCTGAAATTCAAGGAAGCCGTGGCAGAAGCAAAGGAACTGGATGGTGCCATCATCCCTTACGAAAGGGAACAGGAAAGAGGTATCCGCCAGTTTGTGCAGGATTTCAAGGGCGAAAGCATTGGCGTTTTCATTGGCCCTAAGGCGGTTTTGCTGATGAGGAAATTGCACTGGCTCAGGAAAACGGCATCACACCCATCACACTGGGCAAACGAATTCTGAGAACAGAAACAGCAGGTATGACAACAACTGCTATCTTATTATATGAACTCGACTAAGGAGGCAACGAAACATGATTTATTTCGATAACGCTGCTACGACAAGAGCATTGCCTTCCGTAGCGGAAAAAATGAGCATGATGCTCTGCGAACAGTACGGCAACCCTGCGTCCGTAAGCGTAATGGGTCTGGCTGTGGAAAAGGAAATCAGAAATGCGGCGGATATCATCGCCCGCGGCATTCGTGCGAAAAATGAAGAAATCTTCTTCACCAGCGGCGGTACAGAAGGCGATAACTGGGCAATTTACGGCACAGCGGAAGGCTACAGAAGAGAGGGCAAACATTTCATCACAACACAGATCGAACATCCTGCTGTAAAGAACCCCATGAAAAAGCTGGAAGAAAACGGTTGCGAAGTGACATGGCTTTCCGTAGACAGAAAAGGTCATATCTCTCTGGAAGAACTGGCAAATGCCATCAGACCTGACACAGTTCTGGTAAGCATCATTCTGGTAAATAACGAAACAGGTACCATTCAGGATGCAGCTGCCATCGGTAAGCTCATCAAAGAAAAAAATCCTAAGTGCCTGTTCCATGTAGATGCGGTACAGGCTTTCGGTAAATACCCTATCGACGTAGAAAAAATGAAAATCGACCTGCTGACCATGAGCGGTCACAAAATTCATGGTCCCAAAGGCGTTGGTATGCTGTATATGCGCAAAGGCCTGAAGGTGAAACCTCTGATGCTGGGCGGCGGTCAGCAGAAAGGCCAGCGCCCCGGTACAGAAAACGGCCCCGGCGCAGCGGCTCTGGGTGTAGCCTGTGACGAAGCCTTCAACTCCATGAAGGACAGCATTGAGCATATCCGTGAAGTGAAAAAAGTGATGCTGGAAGGTATTCTGGCAATGCCTGATACACAGCTGAACGGTGATAGCCTGGAAGATGCCAGCCCTTATGTGCTGAATGTAACATTCAAAGGGCTGCGCAGTGAAGTGCTGCTGCATGCACTGGAAAGTAAAGGCATCGTGGTTTCCGCTGGTTCTGCCTGCGACAGCAGAAAGAAGATCGGCAGCCCTGTACTGACAGCAATGGGTCTGCCTTTTGAAGAAATCGAAGGTGCGGTACGTTTCAGCTTCTGCAGATATAATACAGTGGAAGAAGCGGAAGAATGTCTGAAGGCACTGAATGAGTTAGTACCTTTCTTCCGTAAGTATAATAGATAATTCGAGGCGGGAAACTTTCTTTTCTTGGTAAAAGTTTCCCGAACCCTTCAAAGAACCGCCTGCGGGCGAATTTATGGGGCGTTGCCCCAAACCCCACAAGCCTTTGAAAAGGCTTGACCGAAACTTTTATTTGCCTTCGGCATGGCAAAAGCGTATGCTTTTGCGAGCGGGGGTCAAGGGGAATCATTCCCCTTGCAGGGTGTGGGACGGAGTCCCACGAGAAAGGAGAAGAACAATGGCTGAAAAGGTATTGATCGTAAAATACGGTGAGATCGCCATGCGCGGCAACAACCAGTATATCTTCATCAATCGTCTGATCTCTGCGATCCGTAAAAATCTGGATCCCATCGGCAACTATTATGTTGTACGCGATCCTGGTCGTCTGATCGTAGAAGACCGCGGCGGCGAACTGGACTATGACCTGACCATTCCTAAACTGGAAACGATTTTTGGTCTGCATTCCATCTGCCCCGGTATCAGACTGGATAATATGGAATTTGAAACAATCTGCGAAGAAGCATATCAGCATATGCTTAGCACATACGGCGACAAGGAACTGACTTTTAAGGTAAAAACACGCCGTGCCAACAAGAAATTCGAAATGCATTCCATGGATCTGAGCATGGAAGTAGGCGCATATCTGCTGGACAGAATGCCTAACCTGAAGGTAGACGTAAAGAACCCCGATGTAACACTGCATATCGAAATCAGAAACAGTGTATATATGCATTCCCAGACCATCCCCTGCCACGGCGGTCTGCCCTACGGCAGCAACGGCAAGGCAGTGAGCCTGCTGTCCGGCGGTATCGACAGCCCCGTTGCTACATGGATGATGGCAAAACGCGGCGTGGAAGTGGAAGGCGTATATTTCCACAGCCCTCCGTATACCAGCGAATGGGCGAAGGAAAAAGTAATCGATCTGGCAAGAAGAATTGCAGATTTCACAGGCGAATTCAGACTGTATGTGGTTCCCTTTACAGAACTGCAGCTGTATCTGTTGGATAACACAGCCCATGACAGACTGACCATCCATCTGAAACGCTGCTTCATGCGTGCGGCGGAAATGATCGCTAATAAAGACGGTGCGCTGGCACTGGTAACAGGCGAAAGCGTAGGTCAGGTTGCCAGCCAGACTATGCAGGGCATTCAGGTTATCAATGCAGTCTGTGACCTGCCTGTACTGCGTCCTCTGGCGGGTATGGATAAATCCGAGATCGTGGAAAGAGCGGAAAAAATCGGTACATTCGAAATTTCCATCCGTCCTTACGAAGATTGCTGTACGGTTTTCGTAGCAAAACACCCCGTCACAAAACCCCGCCTGAACTACATCGAAAGAGCGGAACATAAACTGACAGAACTGGACAGACTGCTGGAAGAGGCGGTAGCAAATGCGGAAATCATCGATCTGTAAGATATTCTTTGTTTTGTTGCTGATGGGCGTTGTGGTTTCCGGCTGCAAAAAGCAGGAGGAAAAGCCGCAGTTTCTGCCCGAAGCGAAAAGTGATTTTATATTCACCGTGATAGGAGAGTGAAAAACTATGATGGAAGAACAGACACCCTTAACCAAAAGAATCAACGAGCTGGCGAGAAAAGCGAAAGCAGAAGGCCTGACAGAAGAAGAAAAAGCAGAACAGGCTGTCCTGCGTAAGGAATGGCTGGAAAAATTCAAAGCCAATTTCCGCGCACAGCTGGATAATATCGAATTCGTTGACGAACAGTAAGAATAAAAAAGGATCTCGTAAAAAACGAGATCCTTTTTTTATTAGTCATTCATCAGATTATATTTGTCGAAGAAATGGAACAGCAGGCTCATGACCATACCGACCAGAGCGGACAGAGACATCCCTTTCAGGGCAATGCTGCCCAGTTGAATGGAAACACCGGACAGACCAACGACCAGAATAACGGAAGTCAGGACAGTGTTTCTTGTTCTGCTGTAATCTACCTGGGAATCTACCAGAATACGCAGACCGGAAGTGCCGATCATACCATACAGCAGGAAGGAGATGCCGCCGATCACTGCGCCGGGGATCGTATTGATCAGGGCTGTCAGTTTGCCGATGAAGGAGCAGCACAGGGAAAGCACTGCTGCGCCGCCGATGACATAAACGCTGTAAACCTTTGTCATCGCCATAACGCCGATGTTTTCGCCGTATGTAGTCGTAGGTACGGAACCGATACATGCGGAAATGAAGCTGGAGAAGTTATCTGCAAAGAGGGAACGATGAAGACCGGGGTCTTTGATCAGATCTCTGCCGACGATTTTACTGGTGACTACCTGATGGCCGATGTGTTCGGAAACGATGACCAGCAGGGCAGGCAGCATGATGGCGATAGCCTGAGGATGGAACTTGGGGGTGGAGAAATTGGGCAGTGCCACCCAGCCTGCTTCTGTCACTGGGGTGAAGTCCACGATGCCTACCAGGTATGCGGCGATATAACCGCAAACTACGGCGATCAGGATGGGGATAACAGACAGGAATTTTTTGAATAATACGGAGCCAAAGACTGCTACGCCTAACGTTACCAGAAATACGATGATATTTGCAGTTTCCGGTGTGCCTTCTGCAGGCAGGAGACCTGCGGTGCTTGCAGCGGAACCTGCCAGTTCCAGACCGATCAGGGCAACAACGGGCCCCATGGCTGCCGGAGGCAGAACCACATCGATCCAGTCGGAACCGAATTTATAGATGATCCCTGCAATGATACAGCCACACAGACCTACAACGGCGAAACCGCCCAGTGCATAGGAATAACCGAACTGCTCAATGATCAGAAGCCCGGGGGCGAGAAAGGCGAAACTGGAGCCCAGATAGGCAGGAGCCTTACCTTTTGTAATCAGAATGAACAGCAGGGTACCCAAACCGTTCATGAACAGAACAACGGCAGGATTGATGCCAAACAGGAACGGAACCAGTACCGTTGCGCCGAACATAGCAAACATATGCTGCATACTCAGGGGGAGCAGCAGAGAAAAGGGGACTTTTTCATCCACCTGAATGATTCTTTTTGCTTCCAAAATAAAAACCTCCTTAATACATAGATTTTTGTTATAATAATTCTGTTAAGAGTATACCATAGGGTAGTTTTTTTACCAAGCAGGAATCGACAGAAGGTTGTTTTCTTTTGCAGAAAATAATATGTTAGAAAAAAATTTTTGAAAAAAATGAAAAAAAGGCGGAACTTTTTCTGGAATCTTTCGACTAACTCTTTGTAACAGTGAGTTACACAGAAAAAAGGAAATAACCAAATCAATTTTTAGGAGGAATATAACAATGAAAAAGAATCTGACAAAAGTAATGGCAATGGGCATGGTAATGACAATTCTGGCGGGCACAACAGCATTCGCTAATGAAACTATGCTGATTTCCGAAAACCCCAACACAAAATCCATCGAAGAAGTGATCGCAGAAGCGGAGGCATCTATGTATCTGACACAGGAAGGCACAGTAGCAAGTGTGGAAGCATCTGAAACAGAAGGCGTTTCCATCGTGACGATCGATAACGAACAGGGCGGCCTGCGTTTTGCAGTGGCTTCCAACACGATCATCATCAACAGACAGGATGGCTTCTATATGACAGCAGATCAGCTGGAAGAAGGCATGGCAGTTGCTGTGGTATATGATATGAACAGCCCCATGGGCATGAGCATGCCTCCTTTCCTGGGCAATGTGGCAGCAGTGGTGGCAAATGCAGACTTTGGTTCCTATGCAGTAGGCAAATTCGATAACGAACTGACAGATATGAAAAATATGCTGCAGCTGAACATCGATAACGAAAGAACACCCATCACAAACATGCAGGGTTCCAGAATCAGACTGACAGACGCTGACGTAAAAGGTCAGGATGTACTGGTATTCTATGATATGATGACAATGAGCCTGCCCGCGCAGACAAACCCTTCCTTCGTACTGATCCTGGGCGAACAGACTGCACCTGCAGTTTCCGTTCCTCTGAGAGAAACAGCAGAAGCAAACGGCTTCTCTGTAAAATGGCAGGGTAAAGCAAAACCCATCCTGCTGGAAAAAGAAGGTGTTTCCATGGAACTGATGCTGGATGATGCTACATTCAAAGTAAATGGCGTGGAAGATGAAGCTGCTTTCGCAACAGAACTGAAAGACGGCGTGATGTTCGTATCCAGTGAGATTTTTGAATAAGGCGCGGAGCGCCTAACTTGAAAGCAGGCTTTCAAGTTGTTTAAACAGATGAATAAACAGATACGTTCCATCGGCTGAAGCCTTGAAACGTCCTGTTTTCCTCGGCAGAAATAAATTCTGCCTGCGGAATATATTCAGGAAACCCGAATGGTTTCCCGAACCCTTCCGAATATAAAAGGGAGTCCCGACAGGGACTCCCTTTCTTTTGTATTGATTAGAATTTTTTGTGGCTGTTGCCTCTGTAGTCAACTTCGATGGAATCTACCACTTCATCACCGCGTACGCAGGTGTACCATGTGGTGTTGTTTGCGGAAGAGCAGGAGTGGTTGGGAATGATCTCAACCTTGTCTCCAACTTTCAGATCGCAGGGGCCATTTGCTTTTACTTTTGCAACTTCTTCGGACAGACCAATGATGTTCAGTTCGGGATGAGCTACCACATAGCCGAAGCCTGTGATGGCAGCGTTGCCATGGGCACCCTGATCCAGACCCATACATTTTGCCCCTGCGTCGAACAGATAGAAGCCTTCCTGAGGATTGGAAATGACAGTTGCCAGGATACGCAGGGAACAGTCTTTTTCCTCCGCAACGCCCAGAGCCATCTGAATGTTGTCAAAGAAGGTGTAGTTGCCGGGATGGCTGACAGTCGTAGTGCCTTTTGTAACAACTTCTCTGAATGTGGGCGTGGAGCCGGAAGTGATCAGTTCGCAGGGGAAACCTGCTTCTGCCAGGGCATCTGCGGCAGCCTTCATGGTATCCATTTCCAGTTTTGCGATCTCTTTCACGCCTTTGTAATCCGCACAGCCGTATACCTGGCCGGGATGGGTGGAAATGCCGCGGAATTTCAGGTTTTTCATAGGAGACAGTGCTTTTGCAAAGGGAACTACATCTTCTACAGGCATGCCGAAACGATGGAAGTTCATGTCAACGATGATGGTGCAGGAAACTACAACGCCGGCTTTTTCAGCAGCAGCGTTCAGCATTTCAGCCGCGGCGACTGTGTCCAGACGGATGATGATGTCGGCATCTTTCGCCATTTTCAGGATCCTCTGAATATTTACGGGGTTTGCTGCGGGGTAAGCATACATGATGTGCTTTGCACCCAAGGCGTGAACCATTTCACATTCATCGATGGTGCCGCACAGGAAACCTGTTGCCCCTGCGTCCATCTGCATTTTCGCTAAGGCCGTACTTTTGTGTGTTTTGATCATGGGCCAGTTTTCTTTGCCGTGTTTGTCGCAAAGGGCCTGATAGGAATGGATATTATTCTCCAGCGCATCCATATCCAGCAGGATGGCGGGGGTGATCAGTTCGTGTTTTTTCATGGAAATTTCCTCCTTGCAGCGAATGAAAAAGGTGTTTCGATAGTATTCGTATCACAAACAAATGCCCTTGTCAAGGGAATGTTTTTTGTATATCATATCAGTATAATAGAAATAGAAAAAAGATGAAAAATGGGGATGAAACAGAAGAAAGGAGAATAGATGTGAAAAGCTTTTTTACAACGTTTGCACTTTGTTATATCGTACTCCTGATTTTGGCGATTTTTTGCTTTGGTCTGATTTATAATAATTTTTATGGTCTGCTGGCGGCAGTGGCACTTCCTATTGCTGCAGCGATCGAAGGGTTTACATATATGGAAGGGAAATAGAAAAACTGGAAAAACGGATCGAGGAACTGGAAGGGAAGAAGAAAGATGAAACTGAAAATATTGATGGATAACCATACGGAAATAGATGTGTATTATCTGGGGGAACCTGCCGTTTCCTACTGGATCGAAACAGAAGGGAAGCATTTCCTTTTTGATGCGGCATATTCTGATGCCTTTTTGAAAAATGCAAAGGATATGGGTATTGATGTGACAAAAGCGGAGGCCGTTTTGTTATCTCATTCCCATAATGAC
>JAFRZQ010000061.1 GCA_017442465.1 Anaerotignum sp.
CATTCTCTTTGCAGAAAATCTGGATACAAAAGAACAGACCCAGCAGCTGACTTATGACCTGCAGGCGGCAGCACATATTCCTTTGTTCATCGGCATCGACGAAGAAGGCGGGCTGGTTTCCCGCCTGAACAAGAGCAATATTGAACACGAAGTATTCCCTCCTGCGGCGGAAATGGAGGATGTTTCCTGGGCAGGTACATCCATTGGCTCCAGTCTGGGAGAACTGGGCATCAATGTGGATTTTGCCCCTGTTGCTGATGTGAATACGAATCCTGATAACCCTGTCATCGGCACAAGAGCTTTTTCTTCCGACCCTCAGGCGGCAGCAAGCAAGGTGGCGGAATTTATTTCTGCAATCCAGAAAATGGGTGTCAGTGCCTGTGCGAAACATTTCCCGGGACATGGGGATACAGCTATGGACAGCCATCTGGGCGAAACCTATGTGGAACATGATATGGAACGGTTGAGAAGCGTGGAATTTGTTCCTTTTGAACAGGCGATCACCGCAGGAACGGATTTCATCATGGCAGGACACATCAAAACACCTAATGCCACAACGGATGGTTTGCCTGCGACACTGTCTTCTGAAATGCTGGGCATCCTCAGAAATGACCTTGGTTTTGACGGCATTATCATTACAGATGCCATGAACATGGGGGCGATCGTAGACGCTTACGGCAGCGGCGAAAGCGCAGTTATGGCGGTACAGGCAGGAGTGGATATGGTCCTGATGCCTGCAGACCTTCCCGAAGCGGCAGAAGCCCTGACAGAAGCTATCAAAAAAGGCGTGATTTCCGAGGAAAGAGTGGAGGATGCCCTTTGGCGCATTTTATCGTTGAAATATGATAAAGGAATCCTGTAAAACAGGAGAAAATGAAAGTCGATTGCTTCATGCGTTGCATTCTCGCAATCGACGCCTGATTCGCAAATCGCTCTGCTTCGCATAGCTTTTTGGCTCATCAGCAATCGTCCGTCCAATACAAGCAAATTTTTGTAAGCTAGCTCACAAAAAAATTGCTTGTGCAGTACGGACTTTCATAGAAATTTCTTGAAAATATACATGTGAAAATGTATAATTACATTTATAATCTTTTTTTCGACAAAAGAAAAAATATACTTTAAGAATAAGAGGAGGTGATGAGTATGGTACCAGTAGAAGAACAACTGTATCTGGAACTGATTGAAAAAATTAAAACCTATCATCCGTCCAGCGATTTTTCCATGGTGGAAAAGGCTTATAAGCTGGCGGTGGATGCACATAAAGATCAGAAAAGAAAATCCGGTGAACCATATATCATCCATCCTTTGAAAGTGGCATATATCCTGGCGGAATTAGAACTGGATATGGAATCCATCGTGGCAGGCATCCTGCATGACATCATCGAGGACACAGAATACAGCTATGAAGATATCTCCAATATGTTCAGCGAAGAGATCGCTGCACTGGTAGATGGCGTTACAAAACTGGGTAAGCTGTCCTATACGACGAAGGAAGAAGTGCAGGCAGAAAACTACCGTAAGATGTTCCTGGCCATGGCAAAGGATATCCGTGTAATTTTGATCAAACTGGCGGACAGGCTGCACAATATGCGTACCCTGAACTATATGAAGCCGGAAAAACAGAAGGAAAAGGCACAGGAAACTTTAGATATCTATGCCCCTCTGGCGCATCGTCTGGGTATCTCCAAAATCCGTTCCGAAATGGAAGATCTGTGTTTCAAATATCTGGATCCTGACGCATTCTTCGATCTGGCAACAAAGATCGAGCGTAAGAAAGAAGAACGCGACGAATTTGTACAGGATATCGTAAAGGAACTGCAGAAAAAAATGGACGAAGCCGGCATCAAAGGCAAGGTCTACGGCAGAACAAAGCATTTCTTCAGTATCTACAAGAAGATGGTCAACCAGAACAAAACCATGGATCAGATCTATGACCTGTTTGCCATCCGCGCACTGGTGGATAATGTAAAGGACTGCTATGCTGTTCTGGGTATCGTGCATACCATGTATACCCCTATGCCCGGCCGTTTCAAGGACTATATCGCCATGCCCAAGCCCAATATGTATCAGTCCCTGCATAACTCGCTGATCGGCCCGAATGGTCAGGTCTTTGAAGTGCAGATCAGAACATGGGAAATGCATCGTACCAGTGAATACGGTATCGCTGCCCACTGGAAATACAAAGAAGGCAAGGCAAACGAAAAGGGCAATAAGGCGACCAGAAGAGATGAAGAAAAACTGGCATGGCTGCGTCAGATCATGGAATGGCAGCAGGATATGGCAGATAATAAAGAATATCTGGATACTCTGAAGCAGGACTTCAATATCTTCTCTACACAGGTGTATGCATTTACACCCCAGGGCGATGTTATCCAGCTGACAAAGGATTCCACACCCATCGACTTTGCATATATGATCCATACAGCTGTCGGCAATAAGATGGTCGGCGCAAGGGTCAATAATAAGATCGTTCCCATCGATCACAGGATCCAGAATGGGGATATCGTTGAGATCATTACTTCCCAGAACTCCAAGGGGCCTAACAGAGACTGGCTGAATCTGGTCAAATCTGCTCAGGCCAGAACCAAGATCAAACAGTGGTTCAAGAAGGAGGAAAAGGAAGAAAATATCATCCGCGGCCGTGAAATGGTTCTGGCGGATATCAAGAAAAAAGGCTTCCAGCCAAATGACCTGCTGCGTCCCGAATGGATGGAGATTGTTTATGTAAAATACGATTTCAAGACATGGGATGCCCTCCTTGCTGCTGTTGGCTACGGCGGGCTGAAGGAAGGTCAGGTCGTAAATCGTCTGAAGGACGAATATCTGAAAGAAAAACGTAAAACACAGACTGCCGAAGATGTGCTGAAAGACTTTGAAAAGACCATCGACGACAAACCTGTGAAAAAACATAAAAGCAAGAGCGGTATCGTGGTGGAAGGTATCGGCGATGTTGCCGTGCGTTTCTCCAAATGCTGCAGCCCTGTTCCCGGGGATGAGATCGTTGGCTTTGTAACAAGAGGCCGCGGTGTTACTATCCACCGCACAGACTGTATCAATGTCATCAATCTGAGTAATGAGGAAAGAGGCAGACTGATCAATGCAGAATGGGATACACAGTTTGCAAAAGGGGATGCCAATACCTCTTATCTGGCAGAACTGCGCATTACCTGTAATGACAGGGTGGGTCTGATCCTGGAAATCAGCCGTCAGCTGGCGGATGACGATATTTCCGTAAAAGGCTTTAATGTAAGAACGACAAAGGATCTGCTGGCGATCATGAACGTTACCATTGAAATCAAGACAAAGGAACAGCTGGAACGCGTGGTAACACGACTGAAGAATCTGAAGGATGTCGTAGAGGTAGAACGTGTTTCCGGATTGGGTTAAACATATTTTTGGAGGAAGAGATGAGAGCAGTATTACAGAGAGTAACAGAAGCAAGCGTAACCATCGATGGTCAGGTCGTAGGGGAAATCGGCAAGGGCATCATGGTGCTGTTTGGTATGCTGGGTACAGATACAGACAAAACCATCGACTATATGCTGGATAAAGTGATCAACCTGCGTATTTTTGAAGACGAAAACGGCAAAATGAACCTGTCCCTGATGGACATTGAGGGTGAACTTCTTATTGTGCCTAACTTCACACTGTACGGTGATGCAAGAAAAGGCAGACGCCCCGGCTACAGCGGCGGCGCAGCACCCGAAATCGCTACAGAGCTGTTCGATAAACTGTGCGCAAAAGCGCAGACACTGGGTATCAAAAAAGTGGCTACAGGTGTATTCCAGGCAGATATGAAGGTTGCACTGGTAAACGATGGCCCTGTGACACTGCTGTTAGACAGTGAAAAACTGTTCTGATGCTTATGGATACAGATATGATTTATTATGTCCTCAGTGGACACGAACTGCAGAATGATGTGCAGACAATGATTCAGGTTTTCCTTGCAAACCGTCACTATACTCGTACAGAGGAAGTGACAGATGCGGAAATCACTGTAAAAAGCGAAATGAAAAAAGGCATTGCTTCGGCAATGCTTTATCGCCGTGGAGAGAAAGTTTCTGAATGGTCTATGGAGTATGACGAAGCGGCTCTTACAGATAAGGAACAGAAACGCATCATCAAGCGTACGATTTACGAACTTCTGATGAAAGAAACCGGCATCCGTCCCCAGTGGGGTCTGCTGACAGGCGTTCGTCCTGCGAAACTGGTCAGCATCATGCTGGAAGAAGGCAAGTCTGACGAAGAATGTATGCGTTTCCTGACAGAGGATTACCTTGTGATGGAGCATAAGGCGGAACTGGCAGTGAAGGTCGCCAAGGCGGAGCAGAAGATCCTTTCCGGGAATAAACCCGAAGAAATCAGCCTCTATATCGGCATTCCTTTTTGCCCGACCAGATGTCTGTACTGCTCCTTTACGGCATATCCTCTGCATCAGTATAAAAACAGAGTGGACGAATATCTGGATGCCATGTTCAAGGAACTGGACTGGCTGGCGGCTTACAGCAAAAACTTCATTATGAAAAACATCTATATCGGCGGCGGCACGCCCACTTCCCTCAACGAAGCACAGCTGGAACGTCTGCTGAAAAAAGTGGAGGAACTGTTCCACCCCGATGAAAATATGGAATATACTGTGGAAGCAGGGCGCCCTGATACCATCACCAGAGAAAAACTCCGCCTGATGAAGGAATACCGTGTGAACCGCATTTCCATCAACCCTCAGACCATGAATGATAAAACACTGATGGCTGTAGGCAGAAAACACAGTGTGGATGACATCCGCCGTGTGTTCTGGGAAGCAAGGGAAGAAGGTCATGAAAACATCAATATGGACCTGATCCTTGGTCTGCCCGGAGAAAACGCGGAAGATGTACGCAATACCATGGAAGAGATCATGAAGCTGGAACCCGATAACGTGACGGTGCATACCCTTGCGGTAAAACGTGCATCCCGTCTGCGTGAAGAACTGGACCAGCACGACATGACTACAGCGGATACGCTGGAAGCAATGTTGGATATTGCTGCGGAATATGCGGAAAAAATGGGCATGGAGCCCTATTATATGTACCGCCAGAAAAATATGGTGGGGAATTTTGAAAACGTTGGA
>JAFRZQ010000062.1 GCA_017442465.1 Anaerotignum sp.
CCTTCACCATATATATCCACCAGAACGCCGTGCATCATCACACGGTCTGCCAGTTCTTCTCTAAGCCAGAAGATCAGTTCTGCTGTAAAGTCTGTTGTGATCTGTGGTGTACGAAAAATAGGCACATCAAATTCTCTGCCGTATTCCAGCATTTCCGGAAAAATTTCCAGAGCCCTGCACATGATGAGGCAAGGAATCTTGTGTGCAAAAAAGCCACGAATGGCTTTTTTTCTTTTTTCTTCATCAAGGCTCAGCAAAAAACTATGTTCTACGCGGCCAATGACCTGCAGACGGTCTTTATCAAAACTTTCATAAAACCCCGCCAGCTGTAAAGCCGGTCTGTTGATCTCTTTTTTCTTTACCGCTCTGCCTTCCAAAGAAATTTCCGGCAAAATATTTTCAAGCTGAAATGCTTCCACGATTTTGATCAATTCCGCAGAATACATACACTTCATCCTTTCTTATCTTCAAAAACGAATTCTATCCTTAGTATAGCATAACCCATAATCATTCGTTTTGCAATTCTTCCCGATGGAAAAACAGGTATACAGATTCTGCTGCCGGAATGGTCATCCCATCTACTTCCAGAATATCTTCCACTTCCGCTTCTGCGATTTTCTCAATACTGCCAAAATGACGCATCAATGCTTTTCTGCGGACTTCGCCGATCCCTTTGATATCATCCAGAACAGAATGAAGGTTTCTTTCATCCCTAAGTTTTCTATGATATGTGATTGCAAAACGGTGTACCTCATCCTGAATCCTTGTCACCAGCCTGAAGCCTTCAGAAGTCAGAGGAATATGAATTTCCTGATCTCTGAAGAGAAGCCCTCTTGTACGATGCTTATCATCTTTTACCATACCACAGACAGGAATATCCATACCAAAGGCCAAAAGCACTTCCTCCGCCGCATGCACCTGCGTTTTGCCGCCATCCATCAGGATCAGATCCGGCAACCGGGTAAAACTGGATATTTTCCCTTCTGTTTTTTCCTTCAGTGCATGGTTCAGTCTTCTGGTGATGACCTCTTTCATGGATGCATAATCATTGGGTCCAACAACCGTTTTGATCTTAAATTTGCGGTAATCGCTGTTTTTTGCACGACCATCCTCAAAAACGACCATGGAGCCAACAGACTCAAACCCCTGTGTATTGGAGATATCGTAGGCTTCCACACGCTGAATCTTTTCTTCCAGCCCCAAAGCATTTCGGATCTCTTCCATAGCTCCTTTGGTACGCTGTTCTTCCCGTTTCAGCTTTTCCCCAAACTGTTCAAAGACCAACATGGCATTTCTGTGTGCCAGTTCTACCAGTTTATGCTTTTCCCCTTTCACAGGTACAGTCAGGGTCACCTTGCTCCCCCTTCTTTCAGAAAGGTAGGCTGCAATCAGTTCCGTTTCCTCTTCCACAAGAGCTTCCTGCAGTATGATCTCCTTGGGTACATAGGCCGTACCACTGTAAAACTGCTTCACGAAAGCAGTCAGGATCTCCGCCCTGCTCTGCTCTTCAAAAGATGTCAGAGTAAAGTTTTCTCTGCCAGTCATTTTCCCGCTGCGAATAAAGAATACCTGCACCAGACACTCCTCAAAAGCACGGACAAAGGCAATGACATCCGCATCTCCCAAACCTGTATTGGATATTTTCTGTTTTTCTGCCACACTGCGGATGGAACGGATCTTATCTCGGAGGGATGCTGCTTTTTCAAATTCCATCCTTTCCGCCGCCTGCATCATTTCCTGCTCCATTTTTTTCAGGATATTATCATGTTTTCCTTCCAGAAAATCCATGGCATCCTTCACATAGGCCTGATATTCTTCTTTTAGCACATTGCCGCTGCAGGGCGCAAGGCATTGTCCAATATGATGGTTCAGACAGGGTCGTTCCTTACCAATATCTCTGGGAAATACCTTCTTACATTTGCGGATGGGGAACAGTTTGTGTATGGTTTCCACCGTCTCCTTCGCCGCCAAAACATCCGTAAAAGGTCCATAGTATTTCGCCTTATCCTTTTCCATTCGGCGTGTGATGAAGATACGGGGATAATCCTCCTGCACCGTTACCTTAATATACGGATAGGTTTTGTCATCCTTCAGAAGGATATTGTAATAGGGATGATATTTCTTGATGAGGTTACATTCCAGCAGAAGAGCTTCCATTTCGGAATCTGTTACGATATATTCAAATTCCTTGATATTGGGCACCATAGACTGGGTCTTCACCGTCTGATTTCGACTGCTCTGAAAATATTGGCGAACACGATTTTTCAGATTGATGGCTTTCCCTACATATATCACATGCCCATCACCATCTTTCATCAAATATACCCCTGGTTTCTGGGGCAGTTTTTTCAATTCTTCCTGTATATCGAACATGACCTCACCTCTTTTCCAATTGAATTATAAATCAAAAACAGCTGAATTTTCCACAAAAGGAAAATTCAGCATTTTTATTATACAATATCCGACCATCAGACTTCAGATGATATTTCCTGTTTCTTCTCATCTTCCGTATGATCACCCTTTTTCCATTTTGGCATTTCCATAAGAGAAATGTGTTCTTCTTTATCCTTCTTGATCTCCCACTGGATCATCCAGGTAAGAGCCATACGCATAACAATGATACCGCCGATAATGATCAGTTCTTTCGGCTCACTGATCAAAACCGTATGTAAAATTTCTGCACCCAGCTTAAATTCCAGCGCCAGTTTCATCCCTTCAGCCAGTTTTAATGCCAGATGGGGTTCCTTTTTCAGAAAATGCCAGATTGCAACCAGGCCCGTCCGAATCATGATCACAACGCCGATGAAGGTAAACATAAAAATTGCATAATGTACAACTATTTCCAGTATATGCTCTAAAGAATGTAATAATTCAAGCATATAATCACCTCATTTCATGTATTTTGTTTTATCATAATACATTTTTTTCAGAAAGTAAATAAAATTGATGGTTTTTCTAGTATATCTCTTTTCCTACGAAAAGTCTTCATAAAAAAGGCCTCCTGTATCACCAGAAGACCTTTATCATTCATTTGAATCAGATCAGACGCAGCCTCTTCAGCAAACGGATCATTTTTCCGCCGCCGGGCACCGCCTTCAGGTCTTCTTCCACGATACCTCTGATCAGAAGCATCACCAGACCATAAATAGCGATAGCCACGCAGATTGCCAGCAGAGTAGCAATCGTATTGCTGCCAATGAGCTGGAAGAACATCTGATAGCTTGCGATAGTGCCAGCAGCCATAGCAATGGAACCGATCACAGGCTTCAGGAAACTGCCCATGAAATCGAACTTCGTTCCTGTCAGTCTGGACAGCATGATGACATCAAACACGCCTGCCACCAGATAACAGCCTGTTGTAGAAAGGACTGCACCCAGTACGTTAATGGCAGGGATACGGATCAGCAGTGCATTCAGAATGACTTTTGTGATAGCACCTAAAATCGCCCCCACTACAGGCACCTTGATATGCCCAATACCCTGCAGAATGCCGGTAGAAGTCTGACACAAAGCAAGGAAGATGATGGAAATGCCACCAACTGTCAGCAGCATACCGCCGTCAGGAGCACTGGGGAACAACATCGCCAGAATCTGAGGGCCTAAAGCACTGATGCCCACTGCCGCAGGCACGGAAATGATCATGGAAATGCGATAGGTCAGAGCCATTTTTCTGCGTACCTGTTTCTTTTCCTTCAGTTTTACGGATGCCGCAATGCTGGGAAGAGCTGCCGTGGCAATGGCTGTGGAAATGGTTACGGGCAAAGTAGTCAGTGTTACAAATTTGCCGGAAAGCTGTCCATAAAGTACCTCCGCACCTTCCTGTGTATAGCCTATGCTTTGCAGAATGTTCACCACCATACCCATATCGATCAGGTTTGTGATGCTGAATACCGCC
>JAFRZQ010000063.1 GCA_017442465.1 Anaerotignum sp.
GCATGGCATGTTGTATCCTTCATGCCGGGGGCATGGTCGGTCAATGCCACCAGTTCCAGGCCTTTTTCTGCCGCCCATCTGAAATTTTCATCCACTGTGCTGTAAGCATGGCCGCTGGCAAGAGTATGGGTATGGGTATCTATCTTTAATTTCATGATCTGTCCTCTTACTTTCAAAAAAAAGATTCATTTTTATTAAATTTTAGTATAGCACAAAGAGAACCGCCTGTCACGCTTTCGTGTCCTCTTCATACTATGAGAATGAACACCAACAATTTTAAGGAGGCTGTCTTATGGGAGCTTTTGAATTTGATCTGCAAGCAAGAAACTGTAACAACAGCAACAATCATAACAGCAACTCCGGTGGTCAGGGGGAAACCTGCATCATTGCCCAGAAGATCTTCGATCAGTGCCGCATCCAGAAATGCCTGACCTCTGATATCCTGGGGCCCGCCCGTGCTGCCAGAGGAAACGGCAACAGCTGTAACGATATGCTCTGTGAGGGCGATATCATCGTGCCCCCCTGCAATGCTGCTGACGTCACCGTATCCGATCTGGAACTGGATCATATTGAAATTCTCAGAAAAAGACCCAACCCGCTGCAGGAAGGCTGCTGGGATCTGGAACTGAAATATGTGTTCAACTATACACTGGAATTCCGCAGGGCCGATGGCTGCTTTATCGGCTGCATTCCTGCCACAAACAGCTACAACCTGCGGGTAACTCTGTTCGGCTCTACAGAAGCTGACGTTACCACCGCTACTGATCTGTACGACTGCTGCGGCAATTCCAGCGGCGGCCCCTTCGCCGTTGCAGAAGGTAAGGCCGTTGCCCTTCAGGCAGATCTGCGGTATCCCGGCAACTGCTGCGACCCCTGCCATCACCATCACCACAACAGCTGTGAATGTAACGCCATTTCCATTTCTAACGGCGATGCAGCCATGGGTGCCCCTGTGGCAGTCAATGTTTCCATCGGTCTGTTCACCATCGTAAAACTGTTCCGCACTGTGAATATGGTAGTCAATTCTCTGGGCAGATGTATGCCGGAAACCTGCACCAATACCGCTGTTCCCGGGGACCCCTGCAGAAACTTCGAAAATATCCGCTTCCCTCTGGATATGTTTTCTCCTTCCGCAGAACCGAAGAGCTGCTGCGGCTTTGGCCCCATCTTCGGCTCTCCCAACTGCGAGATCGACTGTCTGGGCTGCGGATGTGACGGAAACAATGGCAACAATCATGGCTGTGGCTGCAGCAATAACGGCTGCAATAACAACTGCGGCTGTTAACACAAAAAGCGCCTTTTCAGGCGCTTCTTTTATTTCATCTTGATTTCAAAATATTCTGTCAGTTTATCGTAGCAGTCTTCACACAGGTCAAAACTGTCCTGTCTGCCGTCCTTTTCGGAAAAATATCCCCATGTCTTCTCCCCATGGAAATGATCTGCCCTGTCCGGAGAAATTTCTTTCCCACAGCCGTTGCAGAGGATTCTGGAAAGGACATTTTCTTCCTGCATGGTCACTTTGTATTCTCTCATGTGCTTCCCCTCCGTATTTCTTTTGTTTACAGTCCAAATGATAACACTCTTTTGTCGAAAAAGCAAAGGTAAAGAACTGGTTGTCTTTCCTTCCCTTTCTATGGTAATATGTTTCCAGAAAGACAGAGGTGTTTCCAATGGAGAAAATGAACGAGGCTTTGTCTCACTGTCAGGTCTGCCCCAGAAACTGCGGTGCCGACCGTACAAACGGAAAATTGGGCTTCTGCCGTGCCCCCTACCTGCCGAAGGTGGCTCTGGTCAGCCGCCACGACTGGGAGGAACCGCCCATCAGCGGCACAAAGGGCAGCGGAACCGTATTTTTCAGCCATTGCAATCTGGGCTGTGTCTTCTGCCAAAACCACGATATCAGCCAGAATGGCTTCGGACAGGAAATTTCTATAGAGCGCCTGGCAAAAATTTTTCTGGAACAGCAGGAACGAGGCTTCCACAATATAAATCTGGTTTCTGCGGTACAATTCATCCCCCAGGTGGCAAAGGCACTGAAAATGGCAAAGGAACAAGGATTAAACATTCCCGTAGTCTACAATTCCAACGGCTATGAGTCCCTCGAAGGGCTCAGAATGCTGGAGGGGCTGGTGGATGTGTATTTACCTGATTTCAAATACTGGGATAATGAACTAGGTCTGGAATATTCCAACTGCCCTAATTACCGTGAAACAGCAGCAGCCGCTATTCTGGAAATGCGCCGACAGGTGGGAAAAGACATCCTTGATGAAAACGGATTGATGAAAAAAGGCATCATCCTCCGTCATCTGGTGTTGCCAGGGCAGTATAAGGACAGCATGAAGGTGCTGGGCTGGATACGGAAAAACCTCGGTGAAGATACCTTCCTTTCCCTCATGAGCCAGTATACCCCCATGCACAGGGCAAAGGAAATAAAAGCATTATCCAGAAAACTGACCACCTTTGAATATGATAAGGTCGTTGACCATTTCTTTGAAATCGGTCTGAAAAACGGCTTCATGCAGAAACGTTCCTCAGCGACCAGCGAATATACACCAACCTTCGATTTATCCGGTGTGATGGACGCAGAGAGTTTTATAAAGAGAGAGGAGAAATAAATCATGATCAAAAAAGAAAGAGTAGTTACAGTAGAAGGCATGAGAGGCGGCGCAGGCAGCGTTGAGATCCACCACATCCTGGAAGGCGAAGAACTGATGGGCCACGGCACACTGTACGCAAGAGTGATCGTAAAACCCCACAGCTCCATTGGCTGGCACCAGCATGTAGGCAACACAGAGCCTTACTATATCCTGAAGGGCGTTGGCACATTCGTGGATAACGATGGCTCCAAAACAGAAGTATATCCCGGTGATGTTTGCATGATCGAAGTCGGTCACTGGCACTCCATGGAAAACAACACAGACGAAGACATGGAAATGATGGCCATCGTTCTGAATGAAGAAGTGAAGTAATCTATACATAAAAATAAGGCGGACTGCTTGTCCGCCTTTTTCTTATGTAAAATATTATTTTACGAATTCGATTTCTTCTGCAAAAACAGTCAGGTAAGCCAGTTTGCCGCCATCTTTCCACAGCAGACCATGATATTCATTGCCGCCTTCCACAGCATATACTTCCTGATACAGCCATGTTGCGCCCAAAAGATAGCCATCCTGTTCCAGAATTTTATAGTTTTTGAAGATGACCTTTTTCACATCAGAATGTTCCATTCTGAATGCCAGAGAATCTGTTTTCATTTCCATGGATTTGATCTCAGC
>JAFRZQ010000064.1 GCA_017442465.1 Anaerotignum sp.
ATGATGTTCTGGCGGTAAATACCCTGGATGACCAGGAAGAAGTTGCAAATATCTTCAAGAAATATAACTGGATGGCTCTGCCTGTGACAGATAAGGAAGGCAGAATGGTCGGCATCATCACTGTCGATGACATCGTGGACGTTATCGAACAGGAGACCACAGAAGATATGGAACTGATGAATGCTGTCCTGCCCTCTGATGATGAATATTTGAAAATGAGCGTTACAGCACTGGCGAGAAACCGTATCCCCTGGCTGTGTGTTCTGATGATCTCCGGTACATTGAGTGCCTTTGTAATCGGGATGTATCAGGAACTCTTGGATTCCGTTGTTGTACTTTCCAGTTTTATGACGATCATCACCGGTACAGGTGGTAACGCCGGCTCCCAGGCATCTGCCATGATCATTCGTGGTCTTGCCCTGGGCGAAATTCAGATGCGTGATACCTTGAAGGTTGTATTCAAAGAACTGCGGGTCGGTGCACTCTGTGGTATTGTTCTGGCAATCGTCAATATGGCGAGGATGACTTTCTTTGATAACGGTACTCCTTTTAATATTGACCTGACTGTTTCTATCAGTATGGGTGTTGCGGTTGTTCTGGCAAAAACGCTGGGTTGTAGTTTGCCTATTCTGGCGAAGGCGGTAAAACTGGACCCTGCTATGATGGCAGGTCCTCTGATCACTACGGTGGTCGATGCCATCGCACTGGTGGTATATTTCAGTATTGCAACCACATTGATTTTATAATGAAAAAGCCTTTGGAACGCTAATGTTCCAAAGGCTTTTACTGTTTTATATATAGTCTGATTTTCCTTCCGATATAAGAAGCAAGGATGATTTTGAGGATATCCAGAGGCAGGAACACCAGCATCCCTGCAGGCAGGGCGGAAAGAAAGGAGATGCCTGTTGTGTTTGCCATCCAAAGAGTGCCGAGGGTATACATCACCAGTGTGCCGAGGAACATTCCGATGACCTGTATGGAAACAGCAGAATATTTCTGTACGAACCAACTGCTGATACCTGCCAGAAAAAGATAACCGATCAGGTATCCGCCGCCGGGAGCGGCAAAGCGGCTGATGCCTGCCATGTATCCGGAAAAAACAGGAAGTCCTACGGCACCGAGAAGAAGATAAATCCCAACAACGGTAAGGACCTGTCTGGGATTCAGTATGTATGCTATCAGATAGAGGACGAAAGTGGCCAGTGTCAGTGCAACAGAACTGACGGGGACAGGGATACTGATGGGCGCAAGGATGCAGAGAACAGCCGCCATCAGGGCAATGCGTGTCATGGTCGTAGTTTTCATCCGTTTTCCTCCATTTCTTACGTATAATAGACAAAATATTAAAGAGTTTATTAAATCTTGTCAATGCTCTTTTCAAAAACCAAGCGGTGTGATATGATAACGGAAATTATCGGTATATTTTCGAAAGGAGAAATAAAAATGGCAAGAACCTGCAAAAAATGCGGCGGCGCGGTAAAAATGGAAGATCAGTTCTGTATGCACTGCGGGGTGCCTTTGGAAAAAGAAGAAGCGATCAGAGAGGAATATGGAAAAACAGACAGACGAAATGACAATAAAGCAGAAGTGTTATCCATGGGGGATTATCTGCTGATGCTGATCCTGCTGGCGATCCCTGTGGTGAATATCATTGCTTGTATCATCTGGATCATTGGCAGTAACTGCAACCCCAATCGAAAGAATTTCGCCAAGGCATGGTTGATCCTTACAGTGATTGGTACGATTCTGAGCGGCATTTTTGCGTTTGGGTTGTTCCAGTTCATTGTCATGGATCATCCTGTCAATATCCATGAGCATATTGAATACAGCATTCCGGAACAGCAGTTTATTGACAATTTTCTGATGGAACTGAATGAGGTTTAATGAAGAAAGAGTGCCGGTTTTTGGCACTTTTTTTCGTTGGCATAAAATAAAGGCTTTCAGAGATACTATTTCCAAGAATGGAAAAAGGAGATGAGAATGTGGATCTGTTATGGGGTGCACAGATGCTGTTTTTTTGCATGGGGGCGTGGTATTTCTGGAAAAACTGCAGGAAGAAAAGCGGGGAAGGGCTGAAATTTGAGGATAATATGGTGGAGATGGACAGGCTGGAAATGATGCGGGAGGAGGCTTTGACGGTGCCTTTGTCAGAACAGACGCGTCCGAAAAGCCTGGAGGAGATCATTGGTCAGGAGAAGGCGATCAAAGCCTTACGGGCAGCCCTCTGCGGGCCGAATCCTCAGCATATCCTGATCTATGGCCCGCCGGGGGTAGGCAAAACGGCAGCGGCAAGACTGATCCTGGAGGAGGCCAAACAGAGAAAAGATTCCCCCTTTCAGGAAAAGGCAAAATTTGTGGAGATCGACGCAACGACACTGCAGTTTGATGAGCGGAATATTGCAGACCCTTTGCTGGGGTCTGTGCATGATCCCATTTATCAGGGAGCAGGAGCTTTTGGACAGGCAGGTATCCCGAGACCCCATCCCGGTGCGGTATGTGAAGCCCATGGCGGGGTTTTGTTTATCGATGAGATCGGGGAACTGCATCCGGTTCAGATGAATAAGCTGCTGAAGGTGCTGGAAGACAGAGTGGCACACTTTCAGAGCAGTTATTACAGCCGCAGGAACCGAAATATCCCGCCTTATATCCATGAAATTTTCAAAAATGGCATCCCGGCAGATTTTCGCCTGATCGGGGCGACCACCCGCAGTCCCCACGAGATGCCGGAAGCACTGCGTTCCCGCTGTACAGAAATTTTCTTTGATCGGCTGGACAGACATTCCGTGGAAAAAATAGCGGAAAACAGTCTGCGGCGGGCAGGCCTGACCTATGAAGCGGGATTGTGTGAAAAAATCGCCTGTTATGCTACGGGCGGCAGGGATACCGTGAATCTGGTGCAGTCGCTGACTTCACTGGCGTGGCTGGAGGGGAAATACTGTGTTACGGCAGCAGACCTGGAATGGGCGGCGGAAACAGGGAAATATCAGATGATCTATCAGAAAAAGATCCCTGAAAAGCCGCTGATCGGTGTAACCAATGGTTTGGGGGTACAACCCAATGGAGGGGTTCTTCTCTCTGTGGAAGCGGTGGTGAAAAAAGGAGAAAGGGGCCTGACCGTAACAGGTATTTTGGAAGAGGAAGAGATCAAAAGCCGGCAGGGCAGCAGCCGGCGAAAGAGCAATGCCCGTTCTGCGGCGGAAAATGTGCTGACACTGATGGAACGGTTTGGTTTTTCCGGCGGGGATTATGGGGTGCATCTCAATTTTCCGGGAGGTATCCCTATAGATGGCCCTTCGGCAGGGGTGGCTATGTTTCTGGCAGTGTATTCCGCTTTTGCGGAAACGCCTGTGCCAAATGATATCGCCCTGACAGGAGAGATCAGCATCCATGGGCAGGTGCTGCCTGTGGGTGGTGTGGAGGAAAAACTGGAGGCTGCAAGAGAGGCTGGAGCGGCGCGTGTTTTCATCCCGAAGGAAAACTGGAAGGAAAGTTATGAGAAACTGGAAATCAAGGTCATCCCTGTAGAAACGGCTGAGGAACTGCTGGGGTTTGTTTTTTTGCCGGAGAGCCTGGCGGAAGGGATGGAACTCTTGAACGAAAAGGGGATTTCTTAAGAAATCCCCCTTCCTTTTTTGCGGCAGCGTTTGACCAAACCCTACATTTGTTGTATACTATTTATTTAAGGTGGAATCGTATGCAGTTCTGCCTGTTGCAAAAGAAATACTGTTGTTTTGAAATGAAACATTGATATATGAGGTGAAGAAAATGGAGAAAAAACAACCGATCATCGTGCCGATGATCGCTTTGCGCGGTCTGACCGTATTCCCCGGTATGGCCATCAGTTTCCCCGCCGGCAGACAGAAATCCCTGGATGCCCTGCAGGCGGCGGAAGAAAATGGGAAAGAAATTTTTCTGGTGACACAGAAAGACCCTGCGAATATGGACCCCTCCAGAAATGATCTGTATGACATCGGTGTTCTGGCAGAGATCAAGCAGGTGCTGAAACTGCCCGGTAACCTGACTCATGTGATCGTGGAAGGGAAGTCCCGCGGCCGACTCCTGAATATCCATGTGAGAAACTGCGACTATGGTGAAATCACCACCATCCCTCAGGATTTTGACGAGGAGCCTTCTGAACACGTACAGGCCATCATGAAGATCGCAGTGGAAGAGTATGAAAACTATCTGAAACTGGCACCGAATACAGCGGCTATGGATCTGATGGGCAATGTGGTTGCAGCTACAAAACCTGGTCAGCTGGCAGATGTGATCGCCGCCGGTCTGGAACTGGCTTATAACCGCAAGCAGGAATTTCTGGATATCCTGAATCCTTTTGAACGACTGGAAGCAGTCATCATGCTGATGCAGAAGGAACGTCAGGTGCTGGATATCAAGCGTGAGATCGAAGAAAAAACAAAGCAGAAGATCGACCAGAATCAGAGAGAATATTATCTGAGAGAAGAACTGAAAGTGATCCAGGAAGAACTGGGCGATAAGGACGGCGTTGGTGCCGATGCAGCGAAATACCGCAAACAGCTGGAAGAAAAGAATCCCCCTGAACATATAAAAGAAGTGGTGGATAAGGAAATCGACCGAATGCTGAAGATCCCTGTGACATCCCCTGAATCCAATGTTGCCAGAACGTATATTGAAACCATGCTTTCCCTGCCCTGGACAGAAACCACGGAGGAGATCTTTGATCTGAAAAAGGCAGCAGAGATTCTGGACGAAGACCATTATGGCATGAAAAAGGTGAAGGAACGTATTCTGGAATATCTGGCTGTTCGTAAAAATGCTCCTGAGGAAAATGCGACCATCCTTTGTCTGGTGGGGCCTCCCGGTGTTGGTAAAACATCCATTGCCCGTTCCATTGCAAAGGCACTGAACAGAAAATATGTGAGAATGTCTCTGGGCGGCGTGAAGGACGAAGCGGAAATCCGCGGCCACAGAAGAACATACATCGGCGCCATGCCCGGCAGAATCATCAATGCCATGAAGATGGTGGGTACGGTAAACCCTCTGATGCTGCTGGATGAAGTGGATAAACTGGGCGTTTCCCATAACGGTGATCCTGCGGCAGCCCTCCTGGAAGTGCTGGATCCTGAACAGAACAGCACATTCCGCGATCATTTTGTGGAACAGCCCTATGACCTGTCTAAGGTGTTGTTCATGTGTACCGCAAACAGTCTGGAAACCATTCCCGGCCCTCTGCGTGACAGAATGGAAATTATTGAGTTGTCCAGTTATACTTCCAATGAAAAACTGCATATTGCAGAAAACCATCTGGTAGCAAAACAGAGAAAACGCCATGGTCTGACAGCAAAACAGCTGAAATTCAAGTCCGATGCCATTGATGCCATCATCGACGGCTATACCAGAGAAGCGGGTGTGCGTCAGCTGGAAAGAGTGATCGGCGAAGTTTGCCGTAAAGCAGTAACGACTATACTGTCCGGCGAAAAGAAATCCATGACGGTTTCCGCAAAGAATCTGGAAGACCTGCTGGGCACAAGAAAATTTATGCCCGAAACCATCTACAGCAAACCTCAGGTGGGTATCGTAAGAGGTTTGGCATGGACAAGAGTTGGCGGTACTACATTGTCCGTAGAAGTAAACTGTATGCCCGGTGAAGGCAAGTTCAAGGTAACAGGCAATCTGGGCAAGGTGATGCAGGAATCTGCGGACGCAGCCATCAGCTTTATCCGCTCCAGATACGAAGAATTCAAACTGGAATCCGATTTCTATAAAAAGAATGATATACATATCCATATCCCTGAGGGCGCAACACCAAAGGATGGCCCTTCCGCAGGGGTTACCATGGCAACAGCCATGATCTCTGCTCTGACAGGCATTCCTGTAAGAAATGATGTTGCTATGACAGGGGAAGTGACTATCCGCGGCAGAGTACTGGCGATCGGTGGTCTGCAGGAAAAAGTGCTGGCGGCGAAAAAAGTCGGCATCAAGACCGTTGTTCTGCCTAAGGAAAACGAAAAAGACCTGAACGAGATCCTGCCTGAAATCAAGGAAGGCATGGAATTCGTTCTGGCAGAAACCATGGACGATGTATTGAAAGTGGCACTGGTGAAAGGGGAAAAGGCATGAAAGTAAAAAATTGTGATCTGAAATATATCGGGACGAATTTTTCCCATTACCCTCAGGATGGCCTGCCGGAAATTGCCTTTGCAGGCAAATCCAATGTAGGTAAATCTACACTGATCAATGCCATCCTTGGCAGAAAGGCACTGGCAAGAACATCTTCCCAGCCCGGCAAAACAAGAACCATTAACTTCTATGGCGTAAACGATATGATGTATGTAGTTGACCTGCCCGGTTACGGCTATGCGAAGGTGCCTAAGTCCGAAGTGGCAAAGTGGGGCCAGATGATGGAGGAATACCTGCAGAAAAGAGAAGAACTGCGTGCTATCATCCTCCTGATCGATATTCGTCATGAACCCGGCAAGAACGACATCATGATGTATGAATGGCTGAAGCATTTCGGTTTTGATATCATCATTGCGGCCACAAAATCCGACAAGATCAACCGCAGCCAGATCCAGAAACACCTTTCTGTCATCAGAAAGACACTGAAACTGGAACCCGGCGATGTGCTGATCCCTTTTTCCGGCGAAAAGAAGACCGGTGTGGAAGAACTGTGGGCGGAAATCGAAAAATTCCTGCCCGGTGGTGAAAAAGCTGAACCTATGGAAGAAACAGAGGAAGCGGAAGAGGCGTGACCTTGAAAGACTGGGGGCGGATGCAGAATGGAACAGAAAAAAGTTTGGACGGCTGAAATGCTGGCAGACGTTTTAGGTGGTACATGGCTGGTAGCACCAACCGCAGACTGGCATTGTGAGCATTTTGCCATCAATCGGGAAGGCTGTGCCTATCCGGATACCATGTTTATTGCCATCGATACGGAAACGTGGCTGAAAGGCTCCGGGAATACAGGGATATATGCGGGATGGGATGATACCCATCTGAAAGTGAAGAATTTCCATCGGGCAATTTGCGGGGTGATCGTGCAGAAAAAGATCGAAGATCTGCCGGAAACAGTGCCGCAGCTGCTGGTGGAAAATACATATCAGACGATTCGTATGCTCTGCGACCATGTGCGCGAAAAGATGACAGGTAAAGTCATTGCCATTACAGGTACCGTTGGCAAATCTACAACGAAGGAAATGCTGGCGAAGATCCTGTCTGCGAGTGGTACCGTCATTGCCACACATGGCAACCACAATACCCGTACAGGGGTGCCTCTGACCTTGGCAAGATGTATTTCTGATCCGGATTATGTGGTGCTGGAAACGGCTATGTCTGCATTATGGATGCGTTCCGGCGGTATCAGCCGTGTTTCAAAGCCCGATGTGGTCATTATCACGGAAATTGGTTTGGGGCAGGTCAGAAAAGGGATGGAGACCCTTCGCGATACGGCCCATGTTAAGGCGAAGATCGCAGATGGCATAAAAGAAGGCGGTATCGCGGTGCTGAACCGTGATATGGCGGAATATGACTATGTGAAAAGTGAAGTGGAAGGCTATGGTGCTTCCGTTCTGAGCTATGGGTTTGGGGCGGATGCAGATATGCGCTGCACGGGTTATCGACTGAAAAATAATCTTACAGAAGTATGTATTACATATAAAGGGCAGGAATATCAGTATACCCTGCCTTTACTGGGCAGAAGTTCCATTTCCAATTCCATGGGGGCGTTGCTGGCGGCGGTTTCGGCGGGAGCTGAACTGGAAAACCTGTTTGCTCCTTTTGCAGAACTGCAGCGGAATGAAGGTGTGCTGGAGCCTGTTGCAGTGGAACTGAAAGAAGCAGGTGTGGTGCATCTGCTGGATGACAGCCACAATGCGGAAATCTTGTCAATGATAGCCTCCTTTGATACGTTCCGTGATTTTGCAGCACAGTATCCTGTTGGAAAGAAAATATGCGTATTAGGCAGAGTGGTGAATCTGGGAGAACAGGCTTCTCCTTTGCATAAGCAGCTGAAGCATCCTCTTCTGGAGCTGAATCCGGATATGGTATTCCTTTATGGGGAAGAAATGCAGTATCTGGCGGAGGAACTGCCGAAAGAACTTCTGGCTGGCTATTATGCAGATATTTCTCTGTGTGCAAGAGCGGTAGCAAGCGTACTGCAGGCAGAAGACTGCATCTTGCTGAAGGGCTCCCGCAGAGCCAATGACTTCGCGGCATTCCGTAAGCATCTGGCAGAAGCAATCGAAACAGGAAAATATCTGGATGACAGAAAGCCTCTTTTCTCGGATCGTTTTCCCTGCGATTACGGGGTAATGGTCACAGATCTGACCACTGGAAAAACCCTTTGGACAGAAGGAAATCCCTATGCAAAAACGGACAGAGGTCTGGGCAGCATGCTTTTGCTGACATTGCTGCTGCGGGGGATCAGTCAGAAGAAATATGAGCTGACTGACCATGTGACCATTGGAGAGAATCCTGCGAAGGAACAGAAAAATAAACTGGCACTTCAGCTGGCAGAAGGAGATAAGGTATCCTTATATACACTGCTGCAGGGGATCGTCTGCGCTCATGCGCCGGATGCGCTGCTGGCAGCAGCGGATGTGCTGGGCGGCCCCAAAGAAGCGAAAAAACAGATGCAGGCTCTGGCGAAAAAACTGGGGATTTCCGAAGATGCTCTGCGGAATCTGACCGGCAGAAAGATGGAAAAGCAACTCCAGTCCTTCAATTTATACGAATTGGGCAGCCTGGGGAAGGAACTGTTTGGTATAAATAAAAAGTTGCTGCATGTTCTTCGCACAGAAGGAGTAGAGCATAAAGGCAGACTGCTCCGTATGGAGAGTAATCTGTTGTCTCTGGAACATATTCTGGGGGCGTATCTTTTTGGGAAAAACGAAGGGGAAGGCGTTGTATTGATGGAAGAGAATGGCCGTCAGTATATGATCGCTGTCTGCGGAGCAAGAGATTTCTTCCATAGAGATCAGCTGATCCTGAAAGCGATGCAGCAGATTCGCGGCAAGGATGCAGTTTCCGTTGAAAAAGAAAGATTCCTGCTGAATGCCGGCAAGGAAGATGCCTGTATCCAGTTTATCGGGGATACTTATTTCGGGGAATACTATACAAAGATCCGTCAGAAAAATAAAAAAGAAGATGCCCTTTCGAAATATGGCTATGGATATTCTTTTGAAGGTCTGAAAGATCTGTTTGCGGAAGGGGATGCAAATATCGTGAATCTGGAAGCGACGCTGACAGATGAAACGGAATCACCCATCCGTATGTATAAACCTTTTATTCTCAGCGGTGATAAGGAACAAACGATCCGTACGCTGCAGGATCTCCGCATCCATGGGGTAACGCTTGGGAATAACCATGCCATGGATTTTGGCAGAAAAGGCCTGGAGGACATGCTGCAGGCGCTGGAAGAAGCAGGAATGCCTTATACCGGTGCAGGAAGAGACAGTGGTCATAGCATTGAGCCTCTGCGGATCAGGGCGGGAGAGAAAGAGATCGTGATCTTCAGCGGTTACTGGTACCGCAGTTCTGCATATTTCGATTATGATTTCTATGCAATGCCGGGAAGAGCCGGTGTTGCCTGCCTGAAAGGGGAATTGAGGGAACAGATCCAGAAGGAAAAAAGAGAAAATCCGAAAGCATATATTATTGTGATGCCTCATTTTGGTGTAGATTTTACAGAGGTCAGTGATCTGCAGAGAAGAGAAACGGATAAACTGCTGCAGGCTGGGGCAGATCTGATCATTGGTCATGGTGCCCATATGATGCAGCAGATCGAGCAGAAAAATGGCAGATGGGTGCTGTATGGCATCGGTAATGGTGTATTCAATAGCAATGGCGAATACGATAAACGCGGCGTTCCACCCTATGGTTTCTTCGTACGGATGCTGCTGCAGGGAGGTGTTCCGGAAACACTGCGGATCTATCCGATCTATTTGAATAATCTGCAGACTTTCTGGCAGCCCTGTGTGGTGACTGAAGAACAGTTTAAAGAGGTAGTGGAAGAGCAGGCCCGCTTGGGAAGTCCGATGGAGGATTTTGCTATTGGGGCGGACAGACATGGGATGTATTTCGATATTCCATTGAAAGAACAATAATGATCGAGAAAGACTACAGGAGATTTTTCCTGTAGTCTTTTATAATATTTAGAAAATCTTAA
>JAFRZQ010000065.1 GCA_017442465.1 Anaerotignum sp.
CATTACGATGGCATTCTGTTTTGCTTCTTCTGCTTCCAGCGCTTTCTTTTTCTGATGACCGTCAAACAACATGAACAGTGCCAAAAACCAGCATACCAGCCCGATAAAGCGAAACATTTTTACTTTTCTTTCTTTATTCATCGTCTATCCCTCTCTTACTTATGATAAGGCTCGTTTCTCTGAATTCTTTCGGAACGGTAAATCTGTTCCAACAGCACCACACGCATCATCTGATGGGGGAAGGTCATCCTGGAAAAGCTCAGTGCAAAATCCGCCCTTTGCATCACAGCCGGAGATAGCCCCAGAGAACCGCCAATGATAAACACCATGTGTCTGACACCGGAAACCCCTTTTTTCGCCATGAAATCGGCCAGTTCCTCAGAGGAAAGCTGCTTGCCTTCCACCGCCAGTGCCACCACGAAGGCATCGTCCTTCACATTTTTCAGGATACGCTGTCCTTCCTTTTCCTTGACCTCTGCCTCCTGGGCAGGGCTCATGGTTTCCGGGGCTTTTTCATCGGCCAGTTCAATGATCTCCAGTTTCATATAACGGCTGAGACGTTTGCTGTATTCCGCAATGGCATCCCGCCAGTATTTTTCCTTTAATTTGCCGACGCAAATGATCGTTACTTTCATATCGGCCTCCTGTTTACAGTTCCACCTTCACACCATTGCGAAAACGGCTTGCCATATCCATCCTGAGGTGTGTGCCTACTTCTATCTGCTTTTTCCGCAGGATCTCTTCTACCGTTTCAAAGGCCAAATGAGGATTATTATTGTCCTCGCTGAGATGTCCCAGAAAAACATATTTCATCTTTCCGGACATGACCTCTGCCAGAAGTTCCCCCGCAGCCACATTGGAAAGATGTCCTCTTTCCCCAAGGATACGCTGCTTCAGATGCCAGGGATAGGGCCCCTTTCGCACCATTTCGATATCATGGTTACTTTCCAGCAGCAGCAGGTCGCTGCCCTCCAGGTTTTCACGGATGGTATCCGTCACATGTCCAATATCCGTTGCCAGTGTGATCTTCTTTTCTCCCGCAAAAACATTGTAGCCCACAGGCTCCGCCGCATCGTGGGGAATTTCAAAGGGTCTCACACAAATATCATTGACGGGGCACATTTCGTCCGCATAAATGATCCGCTTATTGCTGGGTGCGATCTTCCCCAGACTGCCTTCCATGGCAGCCCATGTTTCCGCTGTGGCAAACACAGGAATGTCGAATCTTCTGGAAAGGATGCCCGCCCCTTTGATATGGTCCACATGTTCATGGGTAATAAACAGGGCATCGATATCATTGCCCGTCAGTTTCAGTTCCGCAAGGCCTTCCTCGATCTTCTTGCCGCTGATGCCGGCATCGATCAGGATCTTTGTATGGTCAGAGCCAATATATGTACAGTTACCACTGCTTCCGCTGGCGATGGTACAGAATTCCAGCCGCAAGATGATCACCTCTTTTCGTAAAAAAGGCCTCGATATTCTCGAAGCCTTGTTTTCTGATTACTGTTCGCCTTTGACGCGCACGACGTCTGCGCCCATGGCATTGAATTTATCTTCGACATGCTCATAGCCTCTGTCGATATAGCGTACACCGTCAATGACTGTTTCGCCTTCCGCTGCCAGAGCTGCCAGGATCATGGCCGCCCCTGCCCGCAGGTCAGTAGCAGTCACCTCTGCGCCATGGAATTTCTTGATGCCGTGGATCGTTGCCTTTCTGCCTTCGATCACTACATCTGCACCCATTTTACGCAGTTCATCCATATACTGATAACGGTTTTCCCAAACGTTTTCTGTCAGAACGCTCGTGCCGTTGCAGACTGCCAGAAGCGTAGCGATCTGGGGCTGCAGGTCTGTAGGGAAACCGGGGTAAGCCATCGTTTTCACATTAACTGCTTTCAGGGGTTCATCCGCCATAACCCGGATGGAATCTTCCCATTCCGCAACTTTTACGTTCATTTCATCCAGCTTCGCTGTCAGAGAATCCATGTGTTTGGGAATGATATTCTTCACCAGTACATCGCCGCCTGTGATAGCCGCTGCGATCATGTATGTACCCGCTTCGATCTGGTCAGGAATGATGGTGTACTGGGCACCTTTCAGTTCTTTTACACCTTTGATACGGATCACATCCGTACCGGCGCCTTTGATATTTGCCCCCATCATATTCAGATAGTTTGCTGTATCTACAACATGGGGTTCTTTTGCCGCATTTTCAATGGTTGTTGTGCCTTCTGCCATAGTCGCAGCCAGCATTACGTTGATGGTCGCACCTACGCTCACCTGGTCCATGTAGATAGATGTACCGGTCAGCTTTTCCGCATAGGCTTTTACCATGCCGTCTTCCTCGATCACAGTTGCGCCCAGGGCACGGAATCCCTTCAGGTGCAGGTCGATGGGACGTTTGCCGAAGTTGCAGCCGCCGGGCATTGCCACTTCCGCCTTTTTATAGCGGGCCAGCAGTGCACCGATCAGATAATAGGAAGCGCGCATTTTGGATACACTTTCAAAATCCGCTTTATAATTCACCCCATCGTTACAGTCGATCTCCAGTGTGTGTGCATCGATAAATCTGCATTTGCCGCCCATTTCTTCGATAGTATGGCAGATATTTCTTACATCTTCAATGGCAGGCAGATTTTCCAGCACACTGACACCAGTTGCCATAACTGCCGCAGGGATCACCGCTACTGCCGCATTTTTTGCACCGCTGACAGTCACTTCACCCTTTAATCTTCTGCCGCCTTTTACAATGAGTTTATCCATAAAAACATACATCCTTCCAAATTTTCCAAAGGACAATCTATATCACTGAATACCGAAAATATCGGCATTCCTCAAAAAATAGTCAAATTTGCATATTTCGCCCTATAACATTCGGATTATATCACAAAAGAAGCCCTCTGCAAAGTGTTTTTTTGCAGAGAGCCTTGATTTATCAGTCATTTATTTAAAATCCACAGAGCATTTCCAGAGAGGAAGGATCCCTTCTTTCGTCATATCCCCCAGAACATAGTCAAATTCACCAGAAATATTCGTCAAAGCCAGAACATTTTTCCCGATTTTCTCTGTATCCCACTGTTCGCCGAATATGGAAATAGCATCCCGTATCGCAGGCGCTTCCAGATGGAATGTGATGGCATAATAATCACAGGGAATTTCGTCTCTAAAAGCATAGGAAACCACCTCTATTCGTACCTTTCCAAGACCACTGGAATAGCGACAGATCTCTTCTTCCAGACTCAGGATCCACCGAGGGATCTCCTCCTTCGATGCCACCCACATATCGTTGCGCAGAAAGCAGAGCTTCACATCTTCCGCAGGAAAACACTCCCGGCGAATGGCATAAAGAACACCGTATCCATTGTTCACATCCACCTGATTAACACAGGAAACAGGACATAAATCCAGCCCCATATAGTCATCGGCAAAGCTATCCTTGCCTGCCACAGTCAGAAGGTAATCTGCCACAGCCTTCTCTTTCGGACTAAGGGTCTGATAGTGATTATACCATTCGTGAAAACTTTCTTCTGTATCTGTAAGCACCAGAATGCGCTGTTTCTCCCGTTCAATAAATGTCTTCATCTAATTCCTCATTTCTGCTTTACTGTATTCCCATCATAAGCAAAAAAGGAATACCGTAAGGCATTCCTTTTTCTCTAAAAATTGCGGAGACAGGATTTGAACCTGCGACCTCCGGGTTATGAGCCCGACGAGCTACCGGACTGCTCTACTCCGCGTCAGTATGAACTTTGCTTTATTATTATATCGCAGGGGAAGGGGTTTGTCAAATCCTTCCCCGTTTTTCCAGAAATTATACGCCGTCCTTGAAATTTTTCTCCAGTTTTTCCTTCCGTTCTTTCCAGTCCGGCATCAGCTGATCCATCAGGTCATAAAAGGATTTCCCGTGGTTGGGATAGCGGAAATGCAGCAGTTCATGGAGAATGACCTGTTCGATACAACCCTCCTCCGCCTTTATCAGCTGCAGGTTCAGGCGAATGGCGCTGCCGGTAGTAGTGCAGCTGCCCCAGATGCTTTTCATGTTTCTGACTTTGATCTCGGGTCTCTTTATATGATATTCTGCCACAAGAGGATGTATTCTATCCATGATCTCAGAAAATTTTTCTTCCGCCCGCTCTTTGAGCCAGTCCAGATAAACCTCCCGCAAAA
>JAFRZQ010000066.1 GCA_017442465.1 Anaerotignum sp.
GGGGATGAAACCGGTGATGCTTTTCCAGCTTTCACAAAAATATAAACCGCTGCCGCAGAGAGCAAAGCCTTGCTTGCAGCTGCCGAAAAATGTAGCGTCACATATCATATATACGTTTTCTTTGTCGGGAATGTTGAAATGTTTTCTGGCACGGTCAAGCTGTTTTCCTTCTATAAAGGGTGTACCAAAGCTTGTGAAAGGGTCTTCAAACGGGCGTTCACTGCACATTTTTGCCAGCAGTTCTTCCGCAGTGCCGATCCATTTCTTATTTACAGATGGATCGAAGTTCTCTTGCAGATCCTGTAAGATTTTTAGCAGTTCTTCCCCTGCTTTAGGGCCTGTGATAAAAGAATAGTCGCCGATATACAGCGATCTGTCTTTCGGCTGATACGAAACAATTGTATGGGCAACCTCGTCCCAGGAGAGGGAACTGGGGCCGCCAAAGCTACTGGTTTCAAAATAGATACCACTGCTGCAGAGAGCGAGCCCTTCCTTGCAGCTGCCAAAAATCGTAGCGTCAAATACCATATAGATCCGGTCTTCCGCAGGGACGCCGAAATATTTTCTGGCACAGTCATGGTGTTTCCCTTCCGTAAGGGGCGTACCATAGCTCAGAGATGGGTCTTCGAACTGACATGCGCTGCATAGTTTCGCCAGACGTTCTTCCATAGGGATCGTCTGCTCCTCGATGAAATGAGGGTTCTGGATCTGGGTGCCGCAGTATTCACAGATCAAGATTTGTTCTGTTTCGCTATAGGACAGCAATGCGCCGCAGCAGCTGCATGTTATTGTTAAACTTTTCATTTATATCACTTCCCTATTATAAACGGTTCTGTAATTTCTGCAGAAATGCAGATAGCAATTTGCCGGTGTCGGTGGCGGTAATGAAAGTGTATTCATTGACATTCACACTACCCTCGAGAGGGATATTTGCCTGAATGAAATCATCCCAGGAAAGGTAACCGGTACCATCTATACAGCAATAGAAGCCACTGCTGCAGAGGGCAAAGCCTTCTTTACAGCTGCCCAGAAGTGTAGAATCATATATCATATATACGTTATCTTCATCGGGGATATTGAAATATTTTCTGGCGCGAGCAAGGCGTTTTCCGCCTGTGATGGGTGTGCCAAAGGAGCAATCTTTGGCGGTGATAGTAGATGCACCGCAGACTGCGGAAAGCACCGCATCTGCATCATCGCTTTTGCGTGTTCTGATCACGGGTGCATTTTCATCGTAATGAGGGTTCTGAAACTGGCAGCCGCAGTATTCGCATGCCAGGATCTCTTCTGTTTCAGAATAATTCAGAGGCGCACCACAGCCGGTACACATTGTCGTTAAATTTTTCATATGGATCGCTTCCTTTCATTGATGCAACTCTTCCCATTCTTCGAAGAGTTTTTCCAGCTTTTCTTCCAGTTTGGTCTTTTCTGCAAAGATTTCGTTGGCTTTATTGAAATCGGTACCGCAGGCCGCCATGTCCTCGTCGGCTTTGGCGATGGCATTTTCTGTTTCCTCGATCTCTGTTTCCAGTTTCTTGATCTTGTTTGCCAGTTTTCTTTCTGCCGCCTGCTGTTCCTTCTGCTTCAGCCAGTCATTTTTCGTTTCGCTGATGGGCTGGGCTGGTGCAGTTGTTGTGGCTTTCTGGGGATTCTGCAGGGCTTTTTCTGCTTCGTTGCGGGCACGCTCTGCTTTCTTCTCCAGATAATAGTCATAGTTACCGTTATAGAGGATGACGCCATCGGGAGTCAGCTCCAGAATCTTTTCTGCCGTTTTATTGATGAAATAACGGTCGTGGGAAATATAGATGCAAGTCCCTTCGTAACGGTTGATGGCACTTTCCAGAACTTCCTTGGAGAACATATCCAGGTGGTTAGTCGGTTCGTCCAGCATCAGAGTATTTGCCTTAGACAGCATGATCTTTGCTAGGGAAACACGACCCTTTTCGCCGCCGGAAAGGGCGCTGATGGGCTTGAATACATCATCCCCTGTGAATACGAAGGCTGCCAGCATATTTCTGATCTGCCCCTGTGTCAGTGTAGGGTAGGAATCGGAGATTTCTTCGAAAATCGTTTTGCTTTCGTCCAGCTTTGCCTGTTCCTGATCGTAGTAGCCAACAAAAACGTTGGTGCCGAAACGGATGAGACCGCTGTCAGAGGAAACTTCCTTCAGCAGCATGCGGAACAGGGTGGATTTACCCAC
>JAFRZQ010000009.1 GCA_017442465.1 Anaerotignum sp.
ACTGGAGATCTGTGGGCAGGCTACAGGGAAGGAATACTTCCTGTTTGATCAGGGCGGAGCACTGACAGTAAAAGAAAGAAGCGAAATGGTGACGGATGCAGTGCTGAGATGTGACGGCGGCATCAATGACTATACATACAAGACGGATATCAGCAAGGATACCTATAATGCCGTACAGCTTTATCATGCGGGACGAAAGGAAACGGAACGGAAAGCGTATCAGGTGGAAAGTGCAGAGAAGGTAAAGGAATGGGGCAGGCTGCAGTATTACAAAAAAGTGGCCTATACCCTGAACCAGGCCCAGCTGAAGGAGATGGCGGAAGGCATTCTGAAACAGAAAAATCGGGTGATAAAAAAGCTGATCATTGAAAATATCAATGGAGATATTCTGCTGTTTGCGGGGAACAGCATCTGGCTGGAGATCCCCGATCTGGCAGAGATCAGCCTGCGAGGAAAGGCGCTGATCGAAAGCTGTACCCATATTTTTGAAGATGGGGAACATCGGGCACAGATGGAGATTCGCATTGAGGAGGCATAAGGATGGAACTGAAGAATTTTTTGAAGGAGAATAACGGATTTCCGGAAAACAGAAAGATCTCCATTTCCCCCTGCTTCGAGGAGGAGGGAAAGGAAGTGTTTTGGGAGATTCGGGCAGTCAGCGAGGAGGAATACTGCAGGGCTGATGAAGGCAAGAAGGATAAGTGGGCGGCTTTATGCTTGCTTTCTGTGGTGAAGCCTGACCTAAAGGATAAGGCACTTTGGAGAAGTTACGGTGTGAACAGCGGGGAACAGGTTCTGAAAGAAATGCTGTATCCCGGAGAGTATGTGCGTCTGCTGGAAGCGGTAAAGGATATCAATGGATTTCAGCAACGCAGAAAGAATTGGAAGGAACATGCAAAAAACTGATCAAGGAGGGTGTGGATGAGGCGGACTACGCCTGCTATGCCCTCCGAAAATATGGGATACGCCCGAAAGAATGGACGGAAATGACGACCCCTGAGCGAATGTTCTGCTGTGCAGTGATCGAACTGGAACTGGAAGCGAAAGAGATGAGGTGAGAAGGGGTATGGAGAAAGAAAAGAAAGGGCTGTTCAGAAGGCTGATGGATTTCTGGCGGGGAAAAACCGACATGGATACAAGGGAAAGGATTGGCTTCTGGAATGAAATGGAGCCGGAAGGAAAGCATTTTGCGGAACTGGGGACGGTGTTTTCTGAGAGTCAGGAGGAAACAAAAAAAGCTTTCTGGCAGACGAGGGAAGGTTCTGCTTTTGAAAGGCAGGAAAGAGGCGGCATTTTCCGGGAAAGACAGGAAAAACGTATTGCGGAAACGGCGGAAAAGGAAGGCCTTTGGGAGAACCGGGAAGTAACAGCCGAAAGTGGCGTAAGTGTTTTTCAGATGAATTTTTTTCGGGAAAAACCAGAAGAGATGTCTGCTGAAGGAAAACCGCTTTTTATGGAGCTTTCCAAGGAAACGACAGCCGGAGAAAAGCCATTTTTTATGAAAATGGTAGAGGAAAAAGGGGAAAGAAGAAAAAGCATTCCTGTGGGATCGGATCAGTTTCAGAAAAAGAAAGTGGTTTCGGAAGAACAGCAGGAGGTCGTGCAGCAGGATGCATACGAAGAAAAAGAGATGCAGGCTGAGCCTGTGATCGATATTGAAAAGCTGATGCGGCAGATGACAGAGAGACTATGGGAAGAGCGGGAAAGCTGCGGCAGAAGGCTCAGATAAAAGGAGGCAGGAAAATGCTTGATATTATCAAACAGCTGGCACTGGATGTGACGGAAGCGGGGGCGGATTTCTGCACGGGGGTCGTGACAGCAGAGGATCCGCTGTGTATCCGGCTGGAAGAAGGACTGGAACTGACGGAAGAATTTTTGGTTCTGACAGAGGATACACTGGAATGGGAAGAAACCGGGCGCATTCGCACATGGGTAAACAGCGAGGGCGGCGAATGGTCTTATTACCGCATGATAAGGGACAGAAGGCTGCGGACAGGAGAAGCAGTGGCTATGCTTCGTGCCGCAGACGGCCAGCAATATCTGGTGCTGGGAAGAGTGAGAAAGGGGGAATAGGATGACGCCGACACAGGAAGTGGAATTGAATATGGAAACGATCGAAAAACAAAGGATGTCCAGTCTGACATGGAGGATCAGTGAGGAGCGGGCAGAAGCAAGAGGAACAGTGGATGAACTGGAAGCCATGAAACAGGCGGTCTGGAAGATCCTTCAGACGGAGAGATATCGCTATGAGATCTATGACTGGAATTATGGACTGGAACTGGAGGAACTGTATGGAAAAAACAAGACCTATGTGATTCCGGAACTGAAAAAAAGGATAGAAGAAGCACTGCTGGCAGATGACCGCGTGACAGCGGTGACAGATTTTTCCTTTGTGCAGGAAAAGAACAGTGTGACAGCGGAATTTATGGTACATACGATTTTTGGTGAGATCAGGGCAGAAAGGGCGGTGGATATTTAATGGCGAGTTATGAGGCGTTGATGGAACGCAAACTGGATATGATAAAAGACAAAAGAGACAAACGGCAGGGCAGCCTGATCTATGATGCACTGGCACCCAATGCGGCTGAAACGGCGTCCTTTTATGCAGACCTGGATATGCTGGAGGACAGGACATTTGCAGATACCGCATTGGGCGATGACCTGACTCGTCGGGCAGCGGAAAGGGGAATTGTGCGAAAACAGGCGGTCAAGGCGACGTTTTATGGCAGATTCCGGAAGGAAAATGGGGAAGAATACCCCATTGAAGAAGGAACGCGGTTTTTTCTGGAAGGCCAGTATTATGTAGTGATTTCCAGAGAAGAAGACGGGCGTTATGTATTGGAGTGTGAGACAGCAGGCACTGGCGGGAACGATCATCTGGGGAATTTGGTTCCCTTGGAAACGATGGCAGAACTGACGGAAGCGATTCTGGAAGAACTACGGACAGACGGCGAGGATGAAGAGACGGATGAGGAACTGAGAAAACGGTATTATGCGAGTTTTGCTGCAGATGCATTTGGGGGAAATATTGCAGATTATAAAATGAAGATCAATGCCCTGCAGAATGTGGGTGGCGTGAAGGTTTACCCTGTATGGCAAGGCGGCGGCACGGTAAAGGTGGTCGTTATTGACCGGGGGTGGCGTGCACCTACACAAACAGAACTGGAAGAACTGCAGATGCAGATCGATCCGGAAAGCAGAGGGGAAGGGTATGGCATTGCACCTATTGGGCATCAGGTGACAGTGACCGGCGTTTCTGAGGTGGTGTGTAATGTTACGATGACGCTTTCTCTTACTGCAGGAGCGGTGCAGGAAACCGTTTTGTCGGATATCCGGGAACGGATCGAAGCATATTTTGAAGAGACCAGAAAAAACTGGGCAGAAAGCAGTTATCTGACAGTGCGTATCAGTTATCTGGAGGCAAGGATCCTGGAGGCAGACGGTGTGGAAGATATCGCTGACTGCAGCATCAATGGCAGCAGCAGAAATCTGGTGCTGGATGTAGATGAGGTGCCATTACTGGGTGAGATCGGGGTGAATGCCTGATGGAAAACAGATATGAGAAATATTTGCCCGATACAGTCAGTGAATTGCAGGAATTTCGGAAACTGGCCGAAATAGAGGGAGAGATCCTGGAAGAAACGGCAATGGCGAAAGATGAACTGGTGGACAATCAGTGGATCCTGACGGCTAGGCGAAGCGGGCTGCTGCGTCTGGCGAAGATGATGGGGTTTCTGGGGGCAGAGATGCTGGAAACAGAAGCACTGCGGGAAGAGATCCTGTACCGATGGTGCAGCAGAAGCCCTTATACATATTTCCATTTGCAGGATTGGCTGGATGGCTGTTTGGGGGAAGGAAATTATCTGGCAGACCTGCGGAAAGAACAGTATTTTCTGCAGCTGGTGCTGGAACTGAGAGTGAAGGAGAAAAGAGCTTTTCTACTGGAACATCTGCGGAACATCCTTCCTGCGAATCTGGTGCTGAAAGTGGATCTGAATACAAATACCCATGGCGATCTGAAAGGAATACCCTATGGGCTGCTGAAAGAACTGCAGTTGACCCATGGGCAGATACCATATGAGGACTTGACGCCATACAAAAAATGAAAAAAGACTGAAAGTATTTGCTTTCAGTCTTTTTTTCGCCAGGGAAAAGGGGTACAATAAAGAAAAAAGGAAAAGGGTCAGTAAAGAAAATGGAAGAAAAGAATATAAAACAGGAAAATCCCTTGGGGTATGCACCTTTGGGTGGATTGATGAGAAAGTTTGCGATCCCATCCATCATCAGTATGCTGGTAAATTCCCTGTATAACATGACAGACCAGATTTTTATCGGACATAAGATCGGTATGCTGGGAAATGCTGCAACCAATGTCGCCTTTCCGGTAACAATGCTTTTGATCGCCTTTGCACAATTGATCGGCGTAGGTACAGCGGCAAATTTCAACATCAGCCTTGGTGCAAAAAAAGAAAAGGATGCGAAAAAATATATTGGGACAGGACTGACCATGACAGGGATTATTGGTCTGCTGTTCCTTGTTTTCGTGCTGATTTTTAAGACGCCTTTGCTGAAGGTATGCGGGGCAACGGAGAATGTTCTGCCGCTGGCGGAAACGTATTTGGGCATTACGGCCATTGGCCTGCCTTTCCTGCTGTTTACCAATACAGCCAGCACCATCATCCGTGCGGATGGAAGTCCTTCTTATTCCATGACCTGCACGGTCAGCGGGGCAGTGTTGAATGTATTTCTGGATTGGTTGTTTTTGTTTGTTTTCCGCTGGGGAATAGAGGGGGCAGCATTGGCCACAGCCATCAGCCAGTTTGTTTCCTTTGCGCTGTGTGTCTGCTATTTCCCGAAATTCAGAACATTTCCGATCACAAGGGGTATGCTGGGGGTCCAGAAGGATTACGCTGTCAGAATCGCAAAACTGGGGATCAGTAATTTTCTGAATCATACCATTATGATGGCAGTTGCCATTGTGTTGAATAATTCCCTGGCATACTATGGGGCGATGACGGTCTATGGAAAGGACATTCCTCTGGCAGTTTCCGGCGTGGCAACGAAGCTGAACAGCATTATGGTTGCCTTTGTAGTGGGGCTGGCCCACGGGTGTCAGCCGATCCTTGGCTTCAATATCGGGGCGAAGAATTATGGAAGGGTAAAGGCCACATATAAAATGGCGGTAAAAATCGGTATGTGTTTCAGTGTGGCGGCTTTTTTGCTGTTCCAGTTTTTCCCCAGAGAAGTGATCTCTATTTTCGGTGCAGGGGAACCGTTGTATTATGAATTTGCTGAAAAATATCTCAGGATCTATATGTTTATGGTATTTACCTTTGGTCTGCAGCCTATCACGGTAAACTATTTTACCAGCATTGGTGCGGTAAGACAGGGCATCGTGCTTTCTGCATCCAGACAGGGCTTTATCCTGATCCCGATCCTGCTTCTGCTGCCCCTGCGGTTTGGCCTGAATGGGGTGCTCTTTGCGGGACCTATCGCGGACGGCCTGGCGGCGCTTCTTTCTCTTACGATGGTGACGATCAACTTCCGCGGCCTAACAGATAAGGAACAGGAAAAACAGGAGAAAACGGCCTGAGTTTTTCTATAAAAAACTGTTGCGGTAGAAAAGAGAATGTGTTACAATATACAAATCGTGGGGAAAAGTGTCCCCGTATTATGTGAGATAACATTCGCAGGCGAATGATGATACAGGAGGTTTTTTGTATGTCTACAATCGGTACAGTTTTAACAGTAATTTTAATCGTTCTGGCAGTGGTTCTGGCAACAATCATTCTGATGCAGTCCAAACGTTCTGCTGGTCTGGGCGCAGTAAGCGGCAACAGCAACACAGATTCTTTCTGGAGCAAAAACAAAGGCAACTCCATGGAAGGTCAGATGGAAAAATACACAAAGATCCTGGGCGCAGCGTTTATGATCATTGCGTTCATCGTGAATCTGGTAGGTTAAGAAAAACTGGGATGCTGTGAGAACAGCATCCTTTTCTTTTATATTTTGAAAAAAATTGGGGAACCTAAAAGAAAAACAAGGAGACAATCTATGGAACAAACTGATATTATGCAGGCAAGAAAGGAACGGATCCTTGCCTATATCAAAAGTGACGGATATATTCCCATGAAGCGAAAAGACCTCAGGGTGATGATGGACGTGCCGGTGGAGGACAGACCTGTCTTTGAAGAACTGCTGCAGCAGCTCATTGATGAAGGCCATCTTTTTGAAACAAGAAAAGGGAAGCTGGCATCCCCTAGAGATTTACAAATGGCAACGGGCTCTTTTATTGGCCATGCCAGAGGCTTTGGTTTTGTAACACCTGATGAAGGCGGCGAGGATGTATTTATTCCTGCCAGTGAGACCATGGGTGCCATGCAGAAGGATAAAGTTCTTTATAAAGTGCTGCATAAGGCGGAAAAAGGGAAAAAGGCCGATGGCGTTATCGTGAAAATTTTGGAAAGAGGGATGCAGCGTATCGTTGGCACTTTTGAGGCCGGAGCAAAAGGATATGGCTTTGTAGTTGCCGATGATAAGAAGATCGCCAAAGATATTTTTATTTCCAGAGACCAT
>JAFRZQ010000067.1 GCA_017442465.1 Anaerotignum sp.
AAATACGGCTTCAGGCTGGAATGCACCGCCGAATACTGCCTTGAAGAAATAGGGCACGGCATTCAGGTTCATCAGGACCAATATCAGAACAGTCACTACATACAGCACCGCCATGATGGGTACCATACGATCTGTCCATTTGGTCACTTTCTTGATGCCGCCAAAAACAGCAAAGAATGTCAACACCATGGTGATCGCACCAACGATATAGTAGAATGCGGAATCTGTCGCAATGGCAGAGCCTGTTACGATCTCCGCCATTCTGCCTACGGAAGAAACTACGTTAAAGCCCTGGGCAGGCAGACAGCACAGTGCATACAGAATATACAAAAGGGACAGGAATACGCCTACATAGGCTTTATTCCCCAGCAGCTTTCTGCCATAGAAAGGCAGACCGCCGACAAACTCGTCATCCTTCTTTTCTTTGAAAATCTGTGCCAAAACGGCTTCCATATAGGCAACTGCCATACCAAAGAAAGCGGAAACCCACATCCAGAACACCGCACCGGGGCCGCCCACGGCAATGGCACCTGTTACCCCAAGGATATTACCGGGGCCTACACGCATGGCAGAGGACAGCAAAAACGCCGCCAGAGGGGAAATGCCTGTGTCGATCGTTCTCTTTTCTGTCATAATGGAGATGCCTTTTTTGAAGCCTCTTACCTGAACAAAGCCCAGACGGAAACTGAAGAACAGGCCGGAGCCCAGAAGCAGGATAATGGCAAAGGAGAAATTCCCAATCAGAGGGAGATTCGCATACCATTCAAAATTTGTCGGGAAATCCCACAGGAAATCGGACAGGGGTCCGATGAAGGAGAAAATCCCGTTTATGGATTGAAATACTTCTTGCATTTATGTACCTTCTTTCGTAATTATACCTTTTTCAGCAACGCCACAGTTTCCACATGGACTGTTCTGGGGAACATGTCCATCAGTTTCACTTTTTCCACTTTATAGCCTTCCTGCTGGAAGATTTCCAGATCCCTTGCCAGAGAAGTAGGCTTACAGGAAACATAAACGATCTCAGGAGCACCGAAATCGATGATCTTACCAATGGCTTTGGGGTGGATACCATCTCTGGGAGGGTCAACGATAATGAGGTCAGGTTTATCCTCCAGTTCATCCACCATTTTCAGCACGTCACCAGCGATAAATGTGCAGTTTTCCAGACCATTGCGTTTTGCATTCTCGTTTGCTGCCACTACTGCTTCTTCGATCAGCTCGATACCCACAACTTTTTTGGAGCCTGCTTCCGCCATGATCTGACCGATAGTACCAGTGCCGCAGTAGAGGTCAAATACCATTTTGTTTTCCACATCACCGGCAAATTCTTTCACGATGGAGTACAGTTTTTCCGCACCGGCAGTATTTGTCTGGAAGAAGGAATATACGGAAACCTTGAATTCCAGGTCGAAGAGTTTTTCCATAAAATAGTCTCTGCCATAAAGCAGGTGCATTTCGTCACTCTGCACCGTATCCGCCAGACCATCATTCACAGAATGGAGGATACCGCAGAACTGACCTTCCAGTTCCAGAGAAAGCAGCATATCCTTAAATTCTTCCACAGAAAAAGGAATTTCAGAAGATGTCACCAGATTCACCAGAATTTCTCCAGTTGCTGTGCCTTTACGAACAACCAGATGACGCAGGCAGCCATCATGTCTTGCCTTATGGTAGAAGGGCACATTTCTTTCCTGCATGAAAGCCAGTGTGCCTTCAATAATTTTCAGATAATCTTTGTCGATGATATTACAATCTTTCAGCGTAACTACTTCATAGAAGCTCATGCGTTTACGCATACCCAGCGCCAGTGCCCCGTCTTTTTCTTCATCCCCGAAGGAGAATTCGCATTTATTGCGGTAACCTGTTTCAGAGGGAGCAGGAACGATACCTTCCCAGCTGCCGATTTCGATCTTTTCCAGAAGGCGTTTTACCTGTCTTTCTTTCAGTTCCAGTTCCGCTTCATGCTTCATTGTCTGGTATGTGCAGCCGCCGCAGAAAGGATAATGGGAACACATGCCTTCTGTTCGTTCCAGAGGGGACTTTTCCACCACCTCCAACAGTTTCGCCTCTACCAGATTCGGCTTCTTTTTGAACACCTGAGCCTGTACCTTCTGACCGGGCACAGTATCTCTTACCGTCACTCTTTCCCCTTCAAATTCGCCATAGGCCTTGTTGGGAAAATTCACATCCTGGATCTCCAGGGTGATGATATCTTTTTTCTTCATAGATGCCTCCAAATGTATTGAAATTTATTTGTATTCCTATCTTTAGTATGTTATAATGATTTCTGTTCGCAGAAAGATTTTTCTGTGACTGCAATCATAAATCTAATCATATCGAACAGGAGTGTATACAGTAATGTCTGAAAAATTAGAAGTAGGCAGTATCGTAGAAGGTAAGGTTGTCCGTGTGAAACCTTTTGGTGCCATCGTTTCCCTTGGCAAAACACAGGGTCTGGTGCATATCTCTCAGGTAGCCAACAGCTTCGTTCAGGATATCAACGACCATGTAAAGGTTGACGATGTTGTAAAGGTAAAGGTCCTTTCCATCGACGAAGAAAACAATAAAATTGCCCTTTCCATCAAGGAAGCTCTGCCTAAGGAAGAACGCCGCCCCAAAGGTGACAAACCCTTTAACAAACAGCCTCGCAGACAGAATTTCAACAAAGATAATAACGAACAGGGTTCTTCCAACCCTGCACAGGAATATTTCCGTCCCCATTCTTCCGTAAATGCATCTTCCGATTTTGAAGACAAGATGAAAGAATGGATGAAACAGGCAAATGATCGTCAGACCAGCCTGAACAAAAGAGCCAATAAACGTTCTTATTGATCCCTGCCATACAATATTATATTTTATCATGAAATGGGCTTAGTTGCAAGATTTGCACCGCCTGAAAGGAGGAAGGAACATCATGAGTCCGTTTATGAGTCTTTCTTTTTTAGCAAGCATTTACTTTTTTGCCAGAGGCATTTTTGCCCTCTTTGGCCAGACGACATTTTATACCAAACGCCATCTGGAACATATCGATGAAAACGATATCCCCTCTTATCTGAAGCAGATCGGCATTGCCCATACTGCTGTCGGTATTGTATTTCTGGCAAAAACCATCCTGAATGTAGTATGCCCTTACAGCAGACCCGCACTGTATGCATTTCTGCTGGCTTTATTGGTATGTGTATACTTCATCAGCAAGATCGACAACAAATATAAAAAATAATGCAAATGGAGCATATGGATCCTTGGTCCATATGCTTTTTTATATCCATGCGAAAAAGGAGGTACCCCTATGTCAAAAACGACAAAAAAATTATTTTCCGTTTTCCTGATCCTTTCCCTGTTATTTTCCACTGCCTGCAGCAGCGGGATAAATAGCGTCGAAGTTCCATCAAATACCTATACCGTGGCAGAGATCCAGAAATACGGCAATCTGATCCTTTCTGTTTCCGGTACAGATTTTCTGAAGAATTATACCTATGGCGATATCATCTCCGCTGAGATCAACGGAAGTATCTACGATATGCCTGTCGGCTCCAGTTATTCTGATGTGGATGATGGTGAAAAAATCTGCCGCATTGCCATTGATGAGGAAGAAAATGCAAATCATGTGATCCTCGCCATCAATATGGGGGATCTTGCCACAGAAACAGGCGTTGCTTCCAAAACAGAGACCGAAGAAGAACCTGGCTTCCGCTGGGATTACAACGAAGACATCGAAACACCTGTAGAAGTGACCATTTCCATGAAAATCCAGGGCGGCTACTATGATGAATATGTCATGCGTCAACTGGAACGCAGCAACGAAAGAGATGATTATACGCATTTGGATGATGCTGCTTTTGCCAACTTCCGCCCTATCACTACCACCGGCATGGGCGAGGGCAAA
>JAFRZQ010000068.1 GCA_017442465.1 Anaerotignum sp.
CCTGTATCATAGGCCGCCTTCACTGCGTCTTCCACATGGTATCCTGCGCCGATCTCAGAAAAAGGGATCTCCCATTTCAGTTCTTCCGCTTCTCCGTCTTCATCTATATCCGCTTCCCCATCATAATACAGCGTCAGCATCTGTCCGCCGATCTCCGTTTTATATTTATCCTGCAGCAATGCCACCGCTTCTGCTTCGCTCAGACCGGCAACATCTACGCCGCCAATGGTTATGCCCTGAAATATCCCTTCCGCCGCCAGCAGCTCCTGGATCTTTCCTTTCTGCACATAGTTATAACCAAACACACCGGCAACAGCCGCAATCACTACAACCACCGCAATCAGAACTTTGCGGCCGTTCTTTTTCTGATCTTTCTGCTGTTCTCTGGGTCTGTTTTTTTCCTGTTCCATTTTTCAAGCCCCCTTGTACTTTCTTTTGCCCAAGTCTGCGAAAAGCAATTCTTTTTCTGCATTTCCGCCAGTTTTTCGCAAAAATACAACTCTTTTAATCATAACGAAGTATTCTGTAAATTACAAGAGCATTTTGTCCTTTTTTCAAGGACACACCATATTTTCTGCATCAGTAAATGCCATAACCAATAAATGGTGCGACCAGGCTGAGCACAAGAGATGCCGCCAGCACCAGTGCCAGCACCTTGGAAAACAATTTCTTATGGTTCATGGTCCTTTTCCTCCTTATTTTTTGCCAAACAGTTTTTCTGTTTCCAGCCCCATTTCTGCCAGAAAACGGGATGGCTTTGTCTCTTTTTCATATCTTCTGCGCACAGCGGAAAGGCATAGTTTTTCTTCTGCTCTTGTCATCGCCACATAAAAGAGCCGCCGCTCTTCTTCCACCTGCTCCAGCCCTTTTTCGTGGGGAACCACCCCTTCGATCAGACTTGGCAGAAAGACCGCAGAAAATTCCAGTCCTTTGGCGCCGTGCATGGTCATCAGCTGCACCCCGCTCCGCTTTCGCTCTCTGTGGCTGTTCTGCCCCTGCATCTGCCGGCTCATTTCCTCCAGACGCTCCCGGAACTGCTTTACATCTTCGCAGTCTCTGGCGGTCTCCATCACCTCATCGGCGATCTCCCACAGCACCTGGGCACTGGTGCGGCGATACACAGCAAATTCTTCCAGATATTCGTCATAGCCAATGACCTTTCTGATATATTTCAGCCCATCATACACATTCTTCCTTCGGATCTGATTCAGGTCCGCCCGCAGATTTTCCAAATGCTCCTCCTGCCATTTTTTCAGGGAAGGACATGCAAAAAAACTGCGCATCAGTGTATAGGGCATTTTTTCCGCTTCTGCCAGAAGATCCCTGCCGATATATCGTTTCGGTTTATTCAGAATACGCCTGAGCGCACTGTCTGATTCCTCATTTTCCGCAAGAAACAGATATGCCAGCAGATCTTTGGCGATCCAGTGATCATACACATTGGCCCCGCTTTCCCGCAGCTCATAAGGGATCCCCTTTTTATATAATGCCCTGGCAAAAACGCCGCCCTGCAGATTAGTCCGATAGATCACAGCCATTTCCGAAAGGGCTACCCCCTCATCCATCAGATCTGCGATTTTTTCCGCAATACGATCCGCTTCCGCCGTGACATCATCTGCCAGAAAGAAGGTTACCTTATCCCCATCTATACCTGTCCCATGCATCTCCTTGGCAAAACGCACTTCATTATTACTGATCACTCGTTCCGCCAGAGCAATGACTCTGTCTGTAGAGCGGTAATTCGTGTTCAGGGTCACCCGCTGTGCATCGGGATACAACATCGGGAACTGCAGCAGAAAATCTGGCCTTGCCCCGCGGAATGCATAGATGCTCTGGTCGTCATCTCCCACCACAAAAAGATTCCGGTGTTCCTCTGCCAGCATACGAAGGCACTCAAACTGTGCCCGGTTCACATCCTGAAACTCATCCACCAGTATGAACCGATATTTTCCCTGCCAGGCTGTCCGTGCTTCTGCATCCGTTTTCAGCAGATGGTGGCACATGGTCAGCATATCATCAAAATCCAGTTTTTCATGTCTTTCCTTGTATCTTTCATATGTATGAAAAAGCTTGCGAAATTCCACCGCCGGAATGCCTGCAGGCTCAAATGTATTCACACTTTCCAGTTCACTGCTCATCAGGGAAAGCTGCGACAAAAATACAGAGATATACTCCTCCAGATCCGGAATATCCCACTTTGCTTCCTCCAGCATATTCCGAAGCACGGCTCTGCGTTCTTCCTCCTGAAAAACCCTTTCTGTGCTCCACCCATATTTTCTTCGCAGGATACGGAAGAACACGCTGTGAAACGTGCCAAAGGCAACACCTTCCGGGCCCTTTGCCCTGCGGAACCGTTCTTTCATTTCCTCTGCTGCCGCCTTGGAAAAGGTCAGCGCAAGGATCTGGTCCGGCTTTGCCAGCCCTTTTTCCAGCAGCCGAAGGATCCGACAGAGCAGCACTGTGGTTTTTCCGCTTCCCGGACCCGCAAGCACCAGCATCGGCCCGGTTTCATGGCAGATCGCCTGCTTCTGATTTTCATTCAGTTTCTTACCCATGCCGCCCCTCCTTTCGGCTGTTCTTTAAATATATAGTATATCACAAAATGGTGCATCATAACATATATGCAGGAAAAATGTCTTTTGTTCATAAAATATTAAGAATTTCATAATGGCATCTTTATTGCCAAAAGATGTTATTTATACTAAAATAACCCATGAATATTCTATAAAAAGCAGTCCCGGCAATTTTTGCCGCAATTGATATGGGAGGTTATCATGAAAATCGGTATTTTTTCAGACACATACTTTCCACAGCTAAACGGCGTGGCAACATCTATCCGCACCCTTGCCACAGCACTGGAAGCCCGGGGACATAACGTATATATTTTTACCCCTTCAGACCCCCGATGCTATGAAGGCTACGACACACTGCATGTCCATCGTCTGCCCAGCATCCCCGTCCGTTTCGTCAGGGATTATCGGGCAGGCTATGTCTTTTCGCCCTTCCTGGCGAAAAAGATCATCGATCTGAACCTGGATATCATCCATACACAGACCGAATTCTGTCTTGGTGCCCTTGGCAGATTTATCTCCACTACGCAGGGGATCCCTCTGATCCATACCTACCATACCATGTATGAAGACTATGTTCACTATATTGGCGGCGGCCATATCATTTCCAAGGAAATGGCCCGGGATTTCAGCGGCATTTACTGCAACAGCGCAACAGCTGTCATTGCCCCTACCCGCAAAACAGAGCAGCTTCTGAAAAGTTATGGTGTAACAAAACCCATTTCTGTGATCCCTACAGGTATCAATACTTCCAATTTCCGAAAGGATAAATTTTCTCCCGAAGAAATTCTGGAACTGAGAGCCACTCTGGGGCTAGAAGCAGACACACCTGTCATCATTTCCATTGGTCGTATCGCCAAGGAAAAAAGCATCGATGTCGTTATTGCTGCCCTTCCCAAACTGATCGAAAAACTGCCTGATCTGAAAATGGTCATTGTCGGCGAAGGCAATGAGATCGAAAATCTCGGAAAATTCGCCGAATCCATCGGCGTTGGCGATCACGTCATGTTTACCGGCGGCAAGCCCTGGGATGAAATCGGCAAATATTATCAGCTGGGCAATGTTTTCTGCAGTGCTTCCGTTTCCGAAACCCAGGGGCTGACCTTTGCAGAAGCTATGGCGGCAGGTGTACCTGTCGTCGCAAAAAAAGACGAATGTATTGAAAATATCATTACTAACAACGCAACAGGAATGCTGTTTGAATCTGATGAAGAACTGCCCGACCTTCTGTATCGTGTACTGACAGATAAACACCTTTCTGCCAGACTCTCCCGTGCCTCTGTGGAAGCTATGGAAGCCCTTTCCGTAGAAGCCTTTGCAGACAGCGTGGAAAATCTGTATCAGGATATTCTGAACAGCGGGGATCACCCCAGAAAAATCGCCGTTCCCGCTCTGCCTTTGGTCATGGGCGTAAAAGCCGTTAAAGGTATTACAAAAATCCCCCGCAGGCTGGTTCGTCACACCCACCAGAAGGTTGCAGAGCAGTTTTCCATCTCAAAAGAAAAATAATGATAAAAGTTCGAGCATTTTACAGCCCGAACTTTTTTATTTTCTTCATAAAAACCTCTTGACATTTCTGTTATGTTACTGTATGATAATTTTTGTTCGAAACGAATATGTGAGTGTAGCTCAGCTGGATAGAGCGTCTGACTACGGATCAGAAGGTCGCGTGTTCGAATCATGTCACTCACATCAAAGGCTGTAAATCTTATGATTTACAGCCTTTTCTTTTTTCATAAATGCTCTTAAGCCATCCATAAAAGAAAAGGCAGGAAAAATATAAATCTTTTTCCTGCCTTTTGCATTATAAATGGCTTTCTTCGTTATTTGCATAAAGATAGGGCGGTATAAATACCGCCCTTTTTATCGTGGGAAAATGAATGGAATAGATTATTTATCCAGCTGAGGAGCTTCGTCATCCATCCATTTCAGCAGACCGCCCATTTCAGCGTCTTTATCGTCAACATATTTCTTAGTTTCGGATGCGATAACGCCGGACAGACCGATCAGAGCTACCATGTTAGGGAATGCCATACAAGCATTCAGTGTATCTGCTACGTTCCATACTACTTCCAGAGCAGCTAC
>JAFRZQ010000069.1 GCA_017442465.1 Anaerotignum sp.
TGGTTGACTTCTTCGATAGACTGCCTGTGGAACTGCTGGATTATCCCGTTTATGACGGCTGCGGCAACGAAACATGGGCTGCCCGTATCCATCGGGATGAAAGCGAAGACCCCAGATATACAGAATATACCCTGACCCTGCTGGAGCAGGATACCATGCTGGTACAGAAGTATTCCCCCTGGGATGACAGATTCACAGAATACACCTTCCACAGAATCCTGCCTCAGTCCTCTCAGTGGGACATCACAGTGGATGAACTGCCCGGCCTATTCCTGAGGGCTACAGAATATACAGCAGCAGACGGCACCGTTTCCCACCTGCCTTCTGAAATGGAAGACTTCTATATTTTCCTGACAGAAAATGATGTATGTCTGGTAGGGCAGCAGTTTACAGGCATGGATGCCCCCATCGAAATCGAAGGAAACTGGAAATTCGGCAATGGCGGCAGCATGCTCCTTACAACGAATGATTCTGAACACGAATTCTGGTATGCAGGCGCCCTCCGCGGAGAAACCCTTTTCTCCCACGAAGGCCAGTATATGGGCGAAACATATGAATTATACCTCTGCTATGACGGCGGCATCCTGAAATTTACTCCCGATGCAGCCGGCTGATACAGAGGAGAAATAACCGAAAGGAGAGATGAATATGGGATTGATCAAAGCGGCAATGGGTGCGGCCGGCGGCGTACTGGCTGACCAGTGGAAGGAGTATTTTTACTGTGATGCCCTTCCTGCGGATATTATCGCAGTAAAAGGCCAGAAGAAAACAAGCGGACGGTCTTCCAACACCAAAGGCGGCGACAACATCATCACAAACGGCTCCATCATCGCCGTAGCCGAAGGACAGTGCATGCTGATCACAGAACAGGGCAAGGTCGTTGATGTCTGTGCAGAGCCCGGTGAATATACATACGATATGTCTACAGAGCCCTCCATCTTTTCCGGCGATCTGGGAGAAAACATCATGGCGATCTTCCAGAATGTAGGCAAACGATTCACCTTTGGCGGCGAGGCTCCAAAGGATCAGAGGGTTTATTATTTCAATACAAAAGAGCTGATCGGCAACAAATATGGCACAGCTTCTCCTGTTCCCTTCCGCGTGGTGGATCAGAGGGCAGCCATTGATATCGACATCTCCATCCGCTGCTTCGGGGAATACAGCTATAAGGTAGTCAATCCTCTGCTGTTTTACACCAATGTATGCGGCAATATCACACAGGCATACAGCCGACAGGAACTGGACAGCCAGCTGAAAAGTGAACTGCTGACAGCCCTGCAGCCTGCCTTTGCCCGTATCTCCGAAATGGGCATCCGCTATTCTGCTCTGCCCGGGCATACGGCAGAACTGGCAGAATTCCTGAAAGAGGAACTTTCCGCCCAGTGGCGTGATTTCCGCGGCATCGAGATCCAGAAGATCGGGGTATCCTCCGTAAAAGCCAGCGAAGAAGACGAACAGATGATCAAGGAAATGCAGCGTGACGTTGCATATATGGATCCTACCCGTGCAGCAGGCAGACTGGTAGGCGCACAGGCCGAAGCAATGAAGGCTGCGGCAAATAACCCCAACGGTGCCATGGCAGGCTTCATGGGCGTTGGCATGATGGGCCAGATGGGCGGCATGAACAGCCAGAACCTCTTCGCCATGGGTCAGCAGCAGGCGCAGCAGGCACCTCAGCAGCCCGCTCCTCCTGCAGGATGGGATTGTTCCTGCGGGCAGAAAGGCAATCAGGGTAAATTCTGCATGGGCTGCGGCAGCCCGAAACCTGCTCCCGTACAGGGCTGGAAATGCAGCTGCGGTGCTACGGCAACAGGCAAGTTCTGCATGGAATGCGGCAGTCCCAAGCCTGCGGAAGACGGCTGGACCTGCTCCTGCGGCGCAGTGAATAAAGGGAAATTCTGTCCCGAATGCGGCGCGAAAAAACCTGCGGGTGTGCCTCAGTATAAATGCGATAAATGCGGCTGGGAACCTGAAAAAGGCGTAAAACCTCCCAAATTCTGTCCCGAATGCGGAGACCCTTTTGATGACGGTGATCTGGTATGACATATAGAATGACAGCAAAAATACTGGCGGCTCTGATAGCCATAACAGGGCTTAGTGGCTGCAGCAGAGAAATCACCTCTTCCGATTCCCTTATTTATATCACCTTTGACCGCAGCCACGGCTCCCTGTGGGGCAATCAGTTTTACATCGCGCTGGCGGAAACAGAAATCGTGGAAACGTGGTTCTTTCAACAGGGAGAAATGGAGCAGACAGAGGTTTCTCATAGTCCCCTTTCCGCGGAAGAATGGGAAGAGGTGGAACAGGCAGTTCTTTCTCTTGTTCCTTCCCTTAAGGAAAAGAAAGAGAAAAAAGGGATTTTCCAAAAAATGGACGGCACAGAGGAACGTACCCTGACCCTGACATGGGAAACAGAACATGGCGAAAAAACAGTCATTTATGATTTCCCTAATACGGATAAAGCCATTGCTTTGGAGGAATATCTGGAAGCACTGGCGCAGAAAACACAATCTTAAAAATATGACCTTGTAAAAGGGGGTAATTTTATGAAGAAAATGATAGCGATCCTGATGACAGTACTGATGAGTATGTCCCTGCTGGCAGGCTGCGGCGGCAGCGGCGGTGGCGGAGACACCTCCTCCAATGAAATTACTGTGAAAGGCACTGTATTTGATGCAGGCAATGTAAAAGCGCTGGTTCCCGAAGGCTGGAAGGCTTTTGAAGTGCCCGATGCCTTCAGTGATGAAATGGATCCCGATATCATGCATATCATCAAAGGCGGCAGCAAGGATACAGATATGCTGTCCCATGCCTATATCCGCCTGGAATACTTCGGTCCTGACAGATGGATGCTGACACCCGATAAGGAATGGTACGAAGACTGTACCGACCTGCAGCCCTTTGAAGCAGGCGGCTATACATGGAACGGTTTCAGCGGTATGACCATGGATACCCCCATCACTGTTCTCTGGACAGAGGCTGACAACATCGGTTATCAGCTGAATCTGATGACA
>JAFRZQ010000001.1 GCA_017442465.1 Anaerotignum sp.
GGGTGCAGAGGCTTATCAGCTGTTGGCAGAAGAAGTCATGGAAAAGGAGTGGAACTGATATGGCAGTAAAGAAAAAGGGTCTGGGTGCCAAGGGCCTTGGCATCAACGCTCTCATCAATACAGAAATGGAGGATATGAAGGCCTCCAAACCCACGAAAAAGAAAACAGAAGAGGCTGTTTTGGAACTGGATCTGGATATGATCGAGCCCAACAGAAAACAGCCCAGAAAATATTTTGATGAAACTGCGCTGGAAGAACTGGCAGCATCCCTGAAAGCCTATGGTATGATCCAGCCCATCGTAGTAAAGAAAAATGGAGAGTACTATGAAATCATTGCTGGGGAACGCCGCTGGAGAGCTGCGAAAATTGCAGGGCTGACAAAAGTGCCTGTAGTAATCAAAAAGTGGGAAGAAGGGGAAGCCTTTGAAGCGGCTCTGGTGGAAAACCTGCAGAGAGAAGACCTGAACCCCATGGAAGAAGCGGAAAGCTATCAGCGTCTGCAGGAAGAATTTGGCATGAGTCAGGAAAAGATCGCAGAAAAGGTGGGCAAAAGCCGTTCTGCTGTCACAAACAGCCTGCGTCTGCTGCAGCTGGATCCCCGTGTCCGCAATTTCGTTGTGGAAAATAAACTGACCGGCGGTCATGCCCGCACACTGCTGCCTGTGACAAATGGTGACGATCAGTTTGAACTGGCAGAAATGGTCATTGATGAAGGCCTTTCTGTTCGTGCTGTGGAAGGTATGGTAAAAGCATATCTGGCAAAGGCAGAAAAACCTGCAGAAAAAGAGGAAAAACTGACGAAAGAAGAAGCAAGAGAATATCGTGCCATTGAAGATGACCTGAAATCCCTGTTCTCCACAAAGGTAAAACTGAAACCTCTGGGCAAACGGAATAAAGGCAAAATCGAAATCGAATACTATTCCAATGAAGATCTGGAACGTCTGCTGGCGCTCCTGAAAAGATAAGGATTGAGAAATATGATGACATGGATCGAAAATAATATGACCTACGTACTGCTGGGACTGGCCGCAGCAGTCGCAGTGCTTTTCATCCTCTGCATCGTGCTGTTCGTGAAGTTCAGCGGGCAGAAGAAGAGATATGATTATTTCATGGGGGCAAATCGCCGCCCTTCCCATAACCTGGAAATGAAGATACAGGATTATTATGAAACCTCCAAACGCATCGAGGAAAAATATTCCAAATTGCTGGATATGGTGACGGATATGGATAAAACCGATAAAACAAAGATCCAGAAGGTGGGTCTTATCCGTTATAACCCCTTTGATGAAATGGGCGGTAACCTCTGTTTTGCACTGGCCCTTCTGGACGGCCACGATAACGGCGTGGTGCTGAATGGTATCCATAGCCGTACTGGTTCCTTCACCTATGCAAAACCCATTGAAATGGGTGTTTCTACCTATATGCTTTCTGAAGAAGAGATCAAGGCGGTGGAAATGGCGAAGAATAACACCTATCAGCCGGAACATGAAAAAGTGGTCAAGGTTCGTTTCAAACCTACCTTCAAACGCAGAGATAAAGATATCGCTATGGATGACCAGATCACACTGGATCAGGTGGAAATGATGGAAGTCGATGAGGCAGAAGAAAAGAAAACCAGAACTTCCATCGGTGACGTGACGCAGGCAGAAAAGGAACTGATCCTGCAGGAAGAAACCCTGGCAGGGAAGATCGCAGCAGCAGAACTGATCCTGCAGCAGAGAGAAGAAGCGAAAAAATCTGCAAAAAAAACTGCAGATCCGGAAGAACCTGTTTTCCAGGATGCGGTATTTATGGAACGTCCCAAAGAGGACGAAACCGAAGAAAAGTAAGCAGAAAGGGAGGATTGTTTTCTTCCCTTTTTCTCGTTGGTTTTGTGGACAAATGGAATTTTTGTCCACAAAATGTGGATAACTACAGGTGAAAGGAAGAGAAAATATATAATTCTTCCACAATATCAACAGGGTTATCCACAGCATAAGTGTTAGTTTATGTAAACAAAGGAGGCCGAAATGGGCTATAAAATGGTGTTTTCCGACATGGATGGTACATTATTATGGAAAGAACTCCACATTTCTGTGGAAAACAAAGAGGCGATCCAAAAGGCTGTGGATAAAGGCGTGGATTTCGTCATCTGCACGGGCAGAGGTGTATTCGGCGTGGAATCACACCTGCAGGAACTGGGGCTGATTGGGAAAAAAGGGTATGTGATCTGTCAGAACGGTGCAGCCATCTATGATCTGAAGAATATGGAAATGGTGCTGAAAAAAAGTTTTTCTCCTGCTCTGGTGGCGCCGGTTTCGGACTTTGCCAGAGCCTTTGGGGATATTGAGCTTTTTTATTATGATAACCGCAATTTTATGTGCGAAAAAATGACCCCTGTGGTGGAAAAATACTGCCAGGTCATGAAGACTTCCCCAAGGATCGTCAGTAGGCCTACGGAATACGACGGGGAATTTACGAAATGCCTGTTCAGCGGCCCCCGCGTTCATCTGGAAAAGATCAAGTCTTATGCGGAGGAATTGCTGGGAGACCAGGTGAATCTGTTCTATTCCTCAGAGAAATATCTGGAATTTGTGGTCAAAGGTGTAGATAAAGGCAGTGCCCTGGAGGCGGCAGCAAAGCAGGCAGGGGTAGATTTGAAAGACACGATCGCCATTGGCGACAGCGATAATGATCTGCCTATGATCCGGAAGGCTGGCCTGGGTGTTGCTATGATCAATGGAGAAGCCCATGTGAAGGCGGCAGCACAGTATATTACCGAAAGAAATGCAGAAGAAAACGGCGTGGCAGAAGTGATCGAAAAATTTATACTGATGAAATAAAAAAAGGGCAGACTTTCGTCTGTCCTTTCGCTTTCAGGGGCGGAGCAATGCCAGGGGAGACATTGCTCCAGGTGGGGTGCCGAGCACCCCAGGGCATATTGTGGTACAAGGAAAAGGGGTTTCTTGTACAGTTAATAGTATACAATATAAAAGGATACTCAATAAAGTGCAGAAAATTAAAAAATAATTAGAAAAAGATTATTTTTTTAAATTTTTGCGGAATCTTGGTGGGGCAAAATTGCCCCAAACCCGTAGAAAATGGGGGTTGATTATTTTCTCTGTTGTGGTATAATTCTCTTATCGTGGACAAATATCCACATATACTTAAAATAGCGTTGGCGAAAGCCTGAAGGAAAGCTAAATTTTCGAATACTCTTTCAGAGAGCCGGTGGTTGGTGCGAATCGGCAGGGGATAGAAAATGTTCCACTTTCCAAGCGGCCGGTGAAAGCCGGAAGGGTAAGCCCTTTACAGCTGTTCAAGAGGTCTGGATGTATTTCAGGCAATCTGGGTGGCAACGCGGGAAATTCTCGTCCCTGAATATTTATAGGGATTGAGGATTTTTTTTGTACAAAAAATCCGAAAATCCAAAGAATCAATTATTTTTCTAAGGAGGTCTTGAAATGTTAGACATCAAATTTGTAAGAGAAAACCCTGAAGTAGTAAAAGAAAACATCCGCAAAAAATTCCAGGATGTAAAACTGCCTCTGGTAGACGAAGTGCTGGAACTGGATAAAGAAAACAGAGCCATCAAACAGGAAGTAGAAGCACTGCGTGCACAGAGAAACAAACTGTCCAAAATGATCGGCGGTCTGATGGCAAAAGGCGAAAAAGAAGAAGCAGAAAAAGTAAAAGCGGAAATCGCTGCTGACGCTGCAAGAACAGAAGAGCTGACAGCAAAAGAAAAAGAAGTGGAAGAACGCATCAAAGTGATCATGATGACGATTCCTAACATCATCGATCCTTCCGTTCCCATCGGTAAAGATGACAGCGAAAACGTAGAAGTACAGAAATACGGCGAACCCGTTGTTCCTGATTACGAAATCCCTTACCATACAGATATCATGGAAACTTTTGACGGTATCGATCTGGATTCTGCAAGAAAAGTTGCCGGTAACGGTTTCTATTACCTGATGGGCGATATCGCTCGTCTGCACTCCGCAGTTCTGACATACGCAAGAGATTTCATGATCGACAGAGGCTTCAAATACTGCATCCCTCCTTTCATGATCCGTGCAAATGTTGTAACAGGCGTAATGAGCTTTGCGGAAATGGAAAACATGATGTATAAGATCGAAGGCGAAGACCTGTATCTGATCGGTACATCCGAACACTCCATGATCGGTAAATTCATCGATACTATGAACAAAGCAGAAGACCTGCCTCAGTGCCTGACATCCTACAGCCCTTGCTTCCGTAAGGAAAAAGGTGCACACGGTATCGAAGAAAGAGGTGTTTACAGAATCCACCAGTTCGAAAAGCAGGAAATGATCGTTGTATGTAACCCCGACGAATCCCCTATGTGGTATGACAAACTGTGGCAGAACACAGTTGACCTGTTCCGTACAATGGATATTCCTGTAAGAACACTGGAATGCTGCTCCGGTGACCTGGCTGACCTGAAAGTAAAATCCGTTGACGTAGAAGCATGGTCTCCCAGACAGAAAAAATACTTCGAAATCGGTTCCTGCTCCAACCTGGGCGATGCACAGGCAAGAAGACTGGGTATCCGCGTGCAGAATGCAGAAGGCAAAAAATACTTCGCTCACACACTGAACAATACAGTAGCAGCTCCTCCTCGTATGCTGATCGCATTCCTGGAAAACAACCTGCAGGCTGATGGTACAGTGAAGATTCCCGAAGTTCTGTGGCCTTACATGGGCGGTACAAAAGTACTGGTTCCTTCCAAGAAAAAATAATCAGAAATGACTTTTTATCCCTCATCCTCGGATGGGGGATTTTTTTATTCTGTTGAAGGTTTGGATTGTATCTGTTAAAATACATGTAATGATTTGTACTTGCATGAAAGGGGAAAATCCTATGAAAAAAGGAAAGAAAAGATATTTAACAGTTGTTCTTCTGTTATCTGCAATGGTTATGGGTACGCTGACAAGTTGCGGCGGTGGAAGCAAAACGATAGCAGAAATTCCAGAC
>JAFRZQ010000010.1 GCA_017442465.1 Anaerotignum sp.
CCCTGAGGAAGACAAGGAAACGAAAGAAGAAAAAGAGGAACAGAAAACGCAGTCAAAGCCCTTCTGGCAGAGTGAAACTTCCATGCATTATGAAAATCTGAAGGCGGTGGCGGCTGCAGCGCAGCAGGATTATCGCATCAACGGCGCTAAACGTGGCTGGATGAGTAAGAACGGGAAACTGTACGGTTATTATGATGGATGTTACATAACACCTTCCATGCTGGTGAAGGAAGGATATCTGCAGGCAGGCCTGGATACGCAGGGATTTGAAATCCTGCTGATCAAAGGCAGTGACCTTGCTCAGTGCAGTGGTGCTAGTGTTTCTTCCGGAAATATGAGTCTTGGTGTATTTGCGGCAGTGAAACAGAATAACAAATATCTGCTTGCTTCCCCCGACGGAAAGGTGGGGCAGATTTCTCCGGAAGAGTATACGGCTATGCTGGCAAAATATAACCAGAGCCATGGAACGATCGGCCGTCTGTCTTCTGCATCTGCAGAATATGGCCGTATTCTGAATTATATCTGTCTGTATGAAGGGAAATTTGAAGATTTCTTTGTTCGTGAGATCAGAAAAGATAATAAACATGCGGTTGTGACATTCTCAACAGCTGCCAATACAGCAAATATCAAACAATATATTCTGATGAATGATAATGGTTTTTGGGAAGTGGTATATCCTAACGTACAGCTTGAGGCGTACCCGCTTCATGCGATCAATAAACTGGTGCCTGACTTTAATGTAGGGCTGCTGCCCAACTATAATCTGGCGGCATGGAGAAGTCTGGTGAAGCAGGAACAGGGTGGTGCACAAGCGGCAATGTTCAGCAATTATTTCATTACCAGCAAGAGCCAGATCAGATATCAGTGTGCAACAGCTAACTGTGCATATTTTGTGTTGCATGATGGTTCCCGTTATGTGGCATATCTGGATGGCAATTACTGGACAGCTGCACCTGTTTCCTCTGATATTGAGGCAAAAAACTATTTTATGGAGCGTACCGGTGTGGACTATAGCTTTATCATTCTGGACGACTGAGAAGGTGAGTCGATGACAAAGACAAATGTGATGCGTCTTTTGGAGGCGGCAGGGATATCCTACCGCACAGCGGAATATGAATATGATGAATCCAACCTTTCCGGACTTCATGCGGCGGAACAGGTTGGCATGGCACCGGAGCAGGTATTTAAGACTCTGGTGACCCGTGGGGATAAAAATGGGATCAATGTGTTCTGTATTCCTGTAGATATGGAGCTGGATTTGAAAAAAGCGGCAGTTACATCCAAAAACAAAAAGGTGGAAATGACCCATATGAAGGAACTGCTGGGACTGACAGGATATATCCGCGGCGGCTGTTCTCCCATTGGAATGAAGAAGAAATACCCCACCTTTATTGATGAAACCTGTATTCTGTTTGATGAAATCGCGGTCAGTGCAGGGGTGCGCGGGGCTCAGGTCATTCTGGATCCGCAGGATCTGATCCGATATACAGAAGCTGTTGAGGTGGATGTAACAAAAGAAATAGAATAGGATATAAAAAGACCCTCGAAGGATTCTTCGGGGGTCTGATTTTTTATTTGGTGATTTTCAGTGGTTCACTGAGGGGTGTTTCTACACCATCAACCACAGCGGATACTTTCATATAATAAGGTTTTCTTGGATTGATGGAAATGCCGAAGGATTGCGGGAATCCCCAGTACCAGATATCGCTGCCGTTAAATTTCAGCTTTTGGTAATTGCCAAATTCTGTATTGGAAGTATAAACATAATAATGATCTGCTCCATAGACAGGAGACCATGAAACATATGCATAACTCCCTTTTTTGTGAAACCGCAGATTCTGAGGCCATGAAGGGCTGTAAACGTAAGTATTTATTTCATCCAGAGGAATAGAAAGATCTTGAGAAACCTGCAGCACTTTGGATATGGGGATGGAAAAGTAATGTTCGCTGCCGTAGGAAGATGTGATGCCGAGTAATTTTCCGGAGGCATCAAAAAGACCACCGCCGCTGCTGCCGTTTCCGATCACTGCGGTAGTAGAAATGATATCCTGATCAAATCCTTCGATGATCCCTGTGGTAATGGTATTGCGTACACCGTGAGGAGAACCGATGGCTGTGACAGTATCGCCGACAACGCAGGTTTCGGAGATGAATGCGGGCGTCAGACCGTTTTTTTCTATTTTTAGCAGAGCGATATCATTCTGGGGATCAAGGCCAACAACAGTTGTGTTTCCCTGATACATCTGACCGTTGTTAAAGACGAACTGCATGCTGGAGGCATTTTCGATGACATGGAAATTTGTGACGATCAGTCCGTTGGAAGACAGTACTACACCGCTGCCCTGCATGCGATTTGTCTGAATGTAAACGACAGAAGCTTCTTTTTGATAGCCTTCTGCTTCAATGGAATGCAAAGCTACAGTGGAAGTGCTTTCATCCCATGCCA
>JAFRZQ010000070.1 GCA_017442465.1 Anaerotignum sp.
AGGATAAAAAATAATAATATGGGAGGGGGACGACTGCAGTAACAAACCGCAGCCGCCATATGGTTCAAACGCTTCTAACAGCTATTCTTTTATTCTACGCTTACCCAGACAGCATCGCCCTGTGCCATACCGCTACAGATAGCACAGACACCATTTTTCTTACCACTACGTTTCAGTTCATAAATCATAGTCATCAGAATTCTTGCGCCTGTTGCACCAATGGGATGGCCAACTGCAACAGCAGAACCATTCACATTGACCTTTTCATCCATTGTCTTTTCATCGATACCCAGAACCTTGCAGCTTACCAGAGGAACTGCCGCAAAAGCTTCGTTGATCTCGATCAGGTCGAAATCATCGATGACCAGATCGTGTTTTTCCATCAGATTCTGGATAGCCAGACCAGGAACAGTTGTGATATATCTGGATTCTCTGGAAGCCTGTGCATAGCCTTTGATGGTCGCCAGAACGGGAACGCCCAGTTCTTCTGCCTTTTCTCTGGACATCAGAACAACAGCAGAAGCACCATCATTTACTGCAGGGGCATTGCCCGCAGTTACAGTACCCGTCTTGCAGTATACAGGGGGCAGTTTTGCCAGATTTTCCAATGTTGTATCAGGTCTGGGACCTTCATCTTTATCGAAAACCTTTTCCCCCTTCTTAGTCATCAGTTTTACGGCAAAGCGTTCATCATCAAATTTATGTTCTTCTTCACCCTTTGCCCAACGCAGCTGGCTGCGCAGCGCCCATTTATCCTGGTCTTCGCGAGTCACACCGTATTCCACGGCAACTTCACCGCCAATGACTGCCATATGTACATCATTATCAGGGCACCACAAACCGTCATGCACCATGGCATCCACCATAGTCACATCCCCCATCTTGCTGCCGAAACGAGCCGTTCTGGAAATATAAGGGATATTTGTCATGCTTTCCATACCACCGGCAACGATGATATCCGCATCACCAGCTTTGATGATCTGTGCGCCTAATGTCACTGCCTTCAGAGCAGAACCGCATACTTTATTGATGGTCACAACAGGTACATCGTGGGGGATGCCGCCCTTGACAGAAGCCTGTCTGCCGGGGATCTGGCCTGCGCCCGCAGGTACGACCATACCCATTACCACTTCATCCACCTGGTTACCTTCGATACCAGCTCTTCTCAGCGCTTCCGCAATAGCGAAGCCGCCCAGTTCTACTGCTTTCTGATCTTTGAACATACCGCCCAATTTCCCAAAAGGGGTACGCGCTGCACTTACGATTACAACTTCTTTCATATATTCCACTCCTTTTCCTTCTTTTATAATGTATCTTTCAGACCCATAGGTTCATCTACAAAAATAGCTTTATCCATCACTTTCAAATTTTCAGAGATCAATGGTTTGAATTCCATCTTGGACAGGATATGTTTTTCCAGTTCCACACCGGGTGCGATCTCTGTCAGCATCAGACCATGCTCTGTCAGTTCAAATACCGCTCTTTCTGTCACATAGAGTACCGGCTGTTTTGTGGAAAGGGCATACTTGCCGCTGAATGTGATCTGTTCCACATTTTCGATGAATTTCACAAAGGGACCGTCCTCCAGAATGTTCAGATTCCCATCCTTGATCTCATACTTTGTTTTGCCTGCAGTAAATGTGCCGCAGAAAACAACTTTTTTCGCATTTTGGGTGATATTGACAAAACCGCCGCAGCCTACCATACGTCCATTGAACTTACTTACATTGATGTTACCTGCCGCATCAGCCTGAGCCAGACCGAGGAACGCCAGATCCAGACCGCCGCCGTCATAGAAATCAAAAATAGCAGGATGAGGGAGGAAGGCGTCCGCATTGGTAGAAGCACCGATATTCAGACCTGCCGCGGGAACCCCGCCAATGGCACCGGATTCAATGGTCATATAAATATCTTCGTTTACGCCTTCTTCCAATGCGATGGAAGCAACGCCTTCGGGTACACCAATGCCCAGATTGATGATATTGCCTTTTTTCAGTTCCATTGCACAGCGTTTGGCAATAATCTTTCTCAGATTCATTTCCATTTTATCGATACTGTCCTCAGGCACTCTCATTTCGCCGGAGTAAGCAGGATTATATTCTGTCAGAACATTCATTTTATGATTTTCTTTCTCAGCGACTACGATATAATCCACCATGATACCGGGCACCATAACGCGCATAGGATTCAAGCTGCCGCGTTTCGCAATGCGTTCCACCTGAGCGATCACGATGCCGCCGCTGTTTTTCGCCGC
>JAFRZQ010000071.1 GCA_017442465.1 Anaerotignum sp.
TGGCAAAACTGAGAGCAGCAATGCCCGATATTGCCATCAGAACCACGCTGATCGGTGGTTTCCCCGGCGAAAGTGAAGAAGAATTCGAAAACCTGATGAACTTCGTACAGGAAATGAAATTCGACCGTCTGGGCGTGTTCTCCTACTCTCAGGAGGAAGGCACAGCGGCGGCAAGAATGGAAAACCAGATCGACGACGATCTAAAGGAAGAACGCAGAGATATCATCATGGATATCCAGAAAAATATTGCGGCTTCTCTGTGTGAAGCGGAAGTGGGCAAAGTGATGGAAGTGCTAATCGAAGGGAAACTGACCGAAGAACGCATCTTCTGCGGCAGAACCAGAAGAGATGCCCCCGATATTGATGGTCTGGTGTTTGTTTCTTCTGAAGAAGAATTGTACTCCGGTGATTTTGTAACAGTAAAGATTCGCGAAGCAGGCGATTATGATTTGATGGGAGATGTAGTATATGGATATGAACTTGGCGAATAAGCTGACAATGCTGAGGGTCGTAATGATCCCTGTATTTTTGCTGGTGCTGTTTCTGGCACCTGAACCTATGAACAGATATATTGCGGTGATTATTTTCATCGTGGCGTCCCTGACAGATATGCTGGATGGTAAGATCGCAAGAAAATATAATCTGGTTTCCAACTTTGGTAAATTCATGGACCCTCTGGCGGATAAACTGCTGGTAATGAGTGCGCTGGTCTCCATGGTTGCGCTGAAAGATCTGGCAGCGTGGGTAGTTATCGTGATTTTGGCGAGAGAATTTACCATCACAGGTTTCCGTACACTGGCCATGGAAGCGAACATCGTTATGGCAGCAAGCTGGTGGGGTAAAGTGAAAACAACAGTACAGATGATCATGATCCCTGTGGTTCTGTTGAACCTGCCTTTTGATTTTATGGTAGTGGTAGAACCTGCGCTGATTTATCTGTCTGTATTCTTCACTATTTTCTCCGGTGCGGATTATATTATTAAGAACAAGCAAGTATTATTAGGTTAAGAACAAAGGGGAAAACTTTCTTTACTTTGAAAAGTTTTCCCTTTCGTTATATGCAGGGCTTTGCCCCTGCACCCCACAAGCCTTTGAAAAGGCTTGACCGAAACTTTTATTTGCCTTCGGCATGGCAAAAACGAATGTTTTTGCGTATAAGGGTGCAGGGAAATTATTTCCCTGCTGGGTGTTTGAGGGCAACGCCCTCAAGAAGAGGAGGATTTTAGATGAGAGCAGAAATCATGGCAGTTGGTACAGAACTGCTGTTAGGCGATATTTTGAACACAAATGCACAGTTTCTGGCGCAGGAACTGGCGAACTTAGGCATCGAAGTTTACTATCAGACCGTTGTGGGTGATAATCCTCAGCGTCTGAAGGATACGATCTATCACGCTTTTTCCAGAGCAGACCTCATCATCACCACAGGCGGTCTTGGTCCTACAGAGGATGACCTGACAAAAGAAACAGCGGCAGAATATTTCGGCGTGGATCTGGTGCTGGATGAAAAGGCACTGGCACGCATTCAGGCTTTCTTTGACCGCATCGGCAGACCAATGACAGAAAACAACGTAAAACAGGCCATGGTGCCGGCCACAAACGGTATCGTGCTGTATAACGATAACGGTTCTGCACCCGGCATCATCATTGAAAAGGACGGCAAGACCATCGTCATGCTGCCCGGCCCTCCCAAGGAAACGATTCCTATGTTCCTGAATCAGGTGAAACCCTATCTGGCGCAGAAACAGGAATATACTTTTATTTCCCGTATCCTGCGCGTGGCAAATGTGGGTGAAAGTGCAATGGCAGCCCAGGTGCAGGACATTATGGATGCCCAGACGAACCCCACCATTGCACCCTATGCGAAAGACGGCGAGGCCATCCTGCGTATTACGGCGAAGGCGAAAGACGAAGCAGAAGCCAATGCTATGATCGACCCTGTTGCGACAAGATTGAAAGAACGACTGGGTGACGCTGTTTACGCGGAAGGCGAAACAGATATGCAGACTGTGGTAGCGGAAATGCTGATCGAAAAGAAACTGACTGTTGCAGTGGCGGAATCCTGCACTGGTGGTATGATCGCCTCCAGACTGATCGAATATCCCGGTATTTCTGAAGTTCTTCTGGAAGGTTGTGTGACATACTCCAACGATGCGAAAATGCGCAGACTGGGCGTGAAGGCGGAAACCTTGGAAACATATGGCGCAGTCAGCGAAGAAACAGCTAGAGAAATGGCGGAAGGACTGGCAAAAACTAGTGGTGTTGATGTGACAATTGCAACAACTGGCATCGCGGGACCCGGCGGCGGCAGTGAAGAAAAGCCTGTAGGCTTGGTCTATATGGGGATGTGCTATAA
>JAFRZQ010000072.1 GCA_017442465.1 Anaerotignum sp.
AAGACTTCTGAAGCCATCAGCAAACTGATGGATCTGGCACCGAAAATGGCGACTGTTCTGCGAAACGGAAAGGAACAGGAGATCCCCGTGGAACAGGTGACAGTGGGCGATATCGTAATCGTTCGTCCCGGCCAGAGCATTCCCGTGGACGGCAAGATCATCGAAGGCTTCTCTGCGGTGGATGAAAGTGCCATCACTGGTGAATCCATCCCTGTAGACAAGCAGGTCGGCGATATGGTCATCGGCGCAACAGTGAATAAAACAGGCTTCTTCAAAATGGAAGCTACCCGCGTCGGCAATGATACCACGCTTTCTCAGATCATCTCTCTGGTAGAAGAAGCCAGTGCATCCAAAGCACCTATCGCCAAACTGGCGGATACAGTCAGCGGCATTTTTGTACCCGTGGTCATCACCATTGCCATCATCGCAACTATCGTCTGGATGTTCGTTGGTCAGCCCTTCTCCTTTGCGCTTTCCATCGGCATCGCCGTACTTGTCATCTCCTGCCCCTGTGCATTGGGCCTGGCAACACCTACGGCCATCATGGTAGGTACAGGCAAAGGTGCAGAATACGGCATCCTTGTGAAATCCGCAGAAAGTCTGGAGATCGCCCATAAAATCGACACTGTTGTTCTGGATAAAACAGGCACATTAACAGAAGGTCACCCCGTGGTGACGGATGTACTGCCTGCCCCCGGCGTGCTGAGAAATCCCTTCCTGCGTATGGCGGCTTCCATCGAAGCATTGTCCGAACATCCCCTTGCGGAAGCCATCGTAAAACACGCTGAAGCAGCCGAAATCAGCCCGAACAATGCAGAAAACCTGCTGGCGACCGCCGGTCAGGGCATTGAAGCCGACGTGAGCGGCAGGCATATCCTGGGCGGCAACCTGAAAATGATGCAGGAGAGAAATATCGACCTGAAAGGCTTTGAAGAAAAAGCCATCCAGCTGGCGGAAGAAGGCAAAACGCCTCTGTTCTTCGCAGAAGGCAAAAAATTCCTGGGCATACTGGGTCTGGCAGATACATTGAAGCCTACCAGCAAGGACGCCGTCGACGCCTTTCATAAAATGGGCATTGACGTCATCATGCTGACGGGGGATAATAAACGTACCGCAAACGCCATCGCAGAAAAACTGGGCATCCACGCCATTGCGGAGGTTCTGCCGCAGGATAAGGAAATGGAAGTACGCAGACTGCAGGAAAGCGGCAAAAAAGTTGCCATGATCGGCGACGGCATCAACGATGCACCCGCCCTGACAAGAGCCGATGTGGGCATCGCCATTGGCGCAGGTACAGACGTTGCCATGGAATCCGCTGACATCGTACTGATGAAGAGCGACCTGCTGGACGCAGTGACAGCGGTTCAGCTGAGCCACGCTACCATCAAAAACATCAAGCAGAACCTGTTCTGGGCGTTCTTCTACAACAGCTGCGGTATCCCTCTGGCGGCAGGGGTATTCTTTAGCACATTTGGCTGGAAACTGAATCCTATGTTCGCAGCAGCGGCTATGAGCTTCAGCTCCTTCTTTGTTGTATCCAACGCCCTGCGACTGAAACTGTTCAAACCCACACATCACGAACTCTACGCTGCAAGAGCGGCGCAAGTAATAAATGAAAAAGAAAACGAAATTATTCCAGATGAGGAGGAAATCATTATGAAAAAAGTACTGAAAATCGAAGGCATGATGTGCCATCACTGCACAGGCAGAGTAGACAAAGCCCTGAACGAAATGGACGGCGTAAAAGCAACTGTTTCCCTGGAAGGCAAGTCCGCAGAAGTGGAACTGTCCAAAGAAATCAGCGATGAAGAACTGGTAAAAGTGGTAACAGACGCTGGCTACGAAGTCGTAGATATCATTTGATTTCGTAGGGCGCTGCCCTACAACCCGGCAGGGAAACCATTTCCATGCACCCTGATACGCAAAAGCATCCGCTTTTGCAAATGGGGGTCAAGCATTGCGGCAACGCCGCTAGCCTAAGGGCAAAGCCCCAATGGGGGAATCATTCCCCTTGTGGGAGTTTGAGGGTGAAACCCTCATAAAAATAGCCTCCAAGCGTGTTTTTGAAGGAGTATGAGGAAACTTTTCACAAGTGAAAAAAGTTTCCTCACTAAAAAAGGTGCTGACAACCGTCAGCACCTTTTTGCTTACTTATGACTTTCCAGATACCCTCTCAGCAGGCTTTCCAGTTCCGCCCTGTTTTCTGCATAATTCAGTTTCCCACGCAGTTCCGCCGCACCGGGCATCCCTTTCATATACCACGCCATATGCTTTCTCATTTCACGGACACCAATATATTCGCCTTTATAGTCAATCAGCATCTGGGCATGACGCAGTGCCTTTTCCACACGTTCTTCCGCTGTGGGTTCAGGCAGAAGTTCTCCTGTCTGCAGATAATGCAGGATGCGCTTGAAGATCCAGGGATTCCCCTGGGCACCTCTACCGACCATAATGGCATCACAGCCGGTATGCTCCAAGAGATTTTTCGCATCCTGGGGTGTAAATACATCACCATTGCCGATGACAGGAATATTTACCGCAGCCTTCACCTGCTTGATGATATCCCAGTCCGCCTTGCCGCTATAGTACTGTTCCCTTGTTCTGCCATGAACGGCCACAGCAGATGCACCATTTGCCTCGGCAATTTTTGCAATTTCCACTGCATTCACATGGTCATCATCAAAGCCCTTACGGAATTTGATAGTCACAGGCTTGGACTGGCTTTCCACCAGAGATTTCACGATTTTCCCCACCAGTTCAGGGGTTTTCATCAGGCAAGAGCCTTCGCCGTTCTTTACGATCTTCGGCGCAGGGCAGCCCATATTTACATCGATGATATCGATGGGATACTGCTCAATTTTCTTCGCCATCGCCCCCAGAATTTCAGGATCGGAGCCAAACAGCTGCACCGCCACAGGGCGTTCTTTGGGGTCGATCTCCAAGAGTTCTGTTGTGTTTTTGTTATCGTATAAAATGCCTTTGGCACTGACCATTTCGGAATAAACCAGACCACAGCCCATTTCCTTGCACAGGATACGGAAAGGCAGGTCTGTTACACCAGCCATAGGCGCCAGAAAGACGTTATTTTCTAATTCTAAATTCCCAATTTTCATGAATTGTCTCCTTTCTTGAGGGCGTTGCCCTCAAACTCCCACTTAGGGGGTCACCCCCTAAGAACCCGAGACCGCAAAACCATATACATGGTTTTGCAAATGGGGGTCTTGGGTATCATACCCCAGCGGGGAAGTGGGGCAGCGCCCCACGGGCTTAAGGAAAAAAACAGACGATATTCTCGTCTGTTTCTATTTTATTTATTCTTTTCATACAGAATACGCAGGCCTTTCAATGTCAGCACAGGATCCAGCACATCAAAAATTTCGTTATTGGGATCGATGACCTTCGCCAGGCCACCTGTAGCAATGACCTTCATATCGGGCATGTTCAGGTCTTTCTTGAACTTCTCGATGATGTATTTTGTCTGACCGATATGTCCCAGCACCAGACCCGCCTGCAGGCTGTCTACGGTGTTTTTCGCAATGATAGACTTCGGTGTTTTGATCTCGATCTTAGGCAGCTGCGCCGCTTTCTGATACAATGCATCCGCACAAGAAGAGATACCCGGTGTGATAAAACCTGTAATAAACTCATTCTTTTCATTGATCACATCAAAGGTATTGGCTGTGCCATAGTCAATGACGATAGCAGGGCCGCCGTAAATTTCATTGGCTGCCACCAGATCAACGATCCTGTCCGCACCGACAGATCTGGGATCATCACGCTTTACAACGATGCCTGTTTTCATGCCAACGCTTACGATCATGGGCTCAATATGAAAATATCTGCGGATCCCCTGGGTCAGGGAATACATGATATCAGGTACAACAGAAGAAATAATAACTGCTTCCACATCCTTTGCATCCACACCTTCTGCATCAAAGAGACCATGGATAAACATACCGGTCTCATCAGCCGTGCGATTGCCGCCGGTGGTCATTCTCCAGCAGTTGACCAGTTCTTCCCCGTCGTATAAACCTAAAACAAAGTTGGTGTTCCCAACATCGATTACCAAAAGCATCTGCTTTCCTCCTACTTAACGGCGACCTTTGTTCTTTTCGTAAATCAGACGCAGACCTTTCAGCGCCAGAACAGGGTCGTATACATCAAAAATTTCGCTGTCTTCCTCGTGGATCACTCTGCCCAGCCCCCCTGTGGCAATAACCTTCATATCAGGGCAGCCAAAATGCTTTCTGATCTCATCGATAATAAATCTCGCTTCGCCGATATGACCGAATACCAGGCCCGCCTGCATGCTTTCCACCGTATTTTTGGTGACTACACTGCCGGGGCTTACGATTTCAAACTTGGGCAGATTCGCTGCCTTCTGATACAGGGCATCCGCACAGGTCTGAAGCCCGGGAGCTGTGATGCCTGTCATAAATTCACCCTTTTCACTGACAACGTCAAAAGTTGTGGCTGTGCTGTAGTCTACCACGATAGCCGGTCCACCGTAGATTTCATAGGCCGCCACCAGATTTACGATACGGTCTGTGCCCATTTCCTTAGGATTTTCCATGCGCAGGTTGATACCTGTCTTGATACCGGCACGCACCACGATCGGATCTTTTTTCAGAAATTTTTTGATACCATTCAGTGTGGAATACATTACATTGGGCACAACGGAAGATACGATCACCGCTTCGATATCACTGACAGAAACATCAGAATACTGGAACAGATTGCGGATCATCAGACCCGTTTCATCGGCGGTACGCCCGCTCTGGGTGGAAAGACGCCAGTTTGCGATCAGTTTGTCCCCGTCGAACACGCCAAAAACCATATTTGTATTACCCACATCGATTACCAATAACATAAGCCTTCTCCTATTCGGAATGATATATTCGAAAAAGCATCTGCTTTCTCATTGGAAACGGCGCAAGAACATCCTGCGCCGCATGCATTTCTATGTAACTTAAACTACTTTTTTGTATAATGTTCTGCTGACAGCCTTGGAAACGATACCGCCGGCAATACAGCTTGCAGGCCATTCCATGGCACCATTGACACCAACGAACAGCACAACAAACAGGAAGGGATTTACATTCCCCATTGTCTGATTGAAGCCCTGGATATACTCTGTGTTCCAGAACAGCAGGATCAGTGTGCCCATGAAGAAAACTGTATTCAGGAAGGCTGCAGAAAAACCGCCTACAAAGTAGCACACTGTTTTCTTCTTATCCAGTTTGGATACCAGCAGGAAGATCACGCCTGTCACAAAGCCCATCAGGATTCTGGTAGGGATACACAGCAGAAATGTGTGCACAGGGCTGATGCTGAACAGCATCGCACTGAAGGGAGATGCACCTGTCAAAGCCTGATAGAAGCTTGTTGCACCAAAGATGAAACCCAGCCATGCACCTGCCTTGGGGCCCATCAGCATGGCACCGATACCTACAGGGATCATCATCAGGGAAATATCCAGACCAAAGGTATGGAAATAGCCCAAAGGTGTAAATGCCATCAGAAGCAGGACACCTGTCAGAAGCCCCAGTGTTGCCAGATCTTTTACAGACATGCCTTTTTTCTTCGCTGTCACTGTTGTTGCCTTCACTTCTTTTGTTTCTTCAGCAACTGTTTTTGTTTCTACTTCGCTCATTTTGAAATAGCTCCTTTCATTCTCATTCATCTCTTTCGCCCCATCCCGAGGCGACCCGATATAAGATGAAATAATAAAGTTACCGCGCCGTCCTTTTGGAGAGATGATATCATGCCTGCCCACATCCCGTGGGTCATGCCAACTTCTTCCCGTGTTTCCGCCATTCTTACGCAATCACATACATTATAACAAGAAATGCAGAGATTACAACATTTTTTTGTGATTTTTTGTTAAAAAACCAACAATTTTACAGGGTTTTTCCCTCTGCTGCCGCTCTGTGCATCAGTTCCTGTTTCGCCAATTCGCCTTCCTTTGTAAAGAAGATCACATACCACAGTTCCATGGCACGGAACAGTTCCAGCTCTTCCTTCTGCAGGCGTTTGATCTCCAGTTCTGCGCCGATTTCATCGAAGTCGAAATCACCTTCATGCTTCACGGTTTCAAAATACACATCACCGTTATCGTCAAAGCCAACAACGAATGTGCAGTTCAGTTTTTCTGCCATCATGATGCAGATCTTCTTCAGATCGTCCTTGATAGCATCAGGCAGAAATTTGAATTCCTCTTCCATGAAATATTTCTGTTCTTTATTATTGGCTGCCGCCAGTACTTTTCTTGCCATATTATTTCTCCTCTCCTCTGATGGATACCTCGCCGGAGAAAACCACTTCCTCCGCCCCGTTGTCCCTTCTTTTTACGATCAGTTCCCCTTCCAGGGTGATATCCAAAGCCGTTGCGAGATAGGTCTCACCACCAATCACTTTCACTTCTTTTCCGATATTCAGGCACTTTGTACGATACCGTTCCTTGAAGGGGACAAATGTACCGCCTTTTTCCAGAAATTCTTCATACAATGCCTCAAAACGTGCCATTGCCTGTCCTACCAGTTCTGCACGATTGAATTCTTTTCCACTTTCCAGATACAGGGACGTTGCAATTTCCTGCAATTCTTCGGGGAATCTCTTTGTATTCACGTTGATCCCCATGCCAACAGTCACAGAATGGATGGTTTCCATATCGCAGTCCATTTCCGTCAGAATGCCCACCAGTTTTTTGCCGTTCAGCAGGATATCATTGGGCCATTTAATAACGGGTTCGAGTCCCGTTAGGTCTTCGATAGCTTCTGTCAGGGCGATGCCTGCCAGGAGTGTCAGTACCGTCGCCTGGGTAGGCGGGATACTGGGACGAAGCAACAAACTCATCCATACACCGCTTTCGGCCGGTGCCTGCCACGCCCTTCCTCGTCTGCCGCGGGCCGCTGTCTGCAGTTCCGCCACAGCAAGGGTGCCTTCAGGGGCACCTTCCAGGGCCAGTTCCCGAATGCGGTCATTGGTGGTATCCGTTTCGAGATAAAAATACAGGGGATGTCCCATTTTTTTCGTTTTCATTGCCGCTTCGATGGCGATTTTATCATACTGCAAAGGGAGTCCCCCTTTCTATGAAAAAAGTCCCGTATAAACGGGACTTTGATTCAATTTCTTATTTGTTGCCTTTTGCGTTTACTTTGCCCAGGAACTTGTTCAGTTCGATGATTGCACGGCCGTGTGTACCTTCGCAGATTTTGTCAACTTCATCATAAGCTTTGATGGAGTATGTCAGCAGTTTGCCTTTTACTTCTGTTACTTCTGCCACGATACGAACTTTCATGCCAACGGGTGTAGCTGCCATGTGCATCAGGTTGAAGGATGTACCTACTGTTTCCCAGCCTTCGGGCAGGAAAGGTGCTACTGTGCCGATCGCTGTGCCTTCGATCCATGCGATCATTCTGGGGGAAGCGAATACGGGTACTCTGTCATTGCCGAAGTGTGCCGCTGTATCGCCTTCTTCTACGATAAATTCTTTTTCAAATGTCATGCCGGGTACGATGTTGCTGAAATCCATGATTCATTCTCCTCTCTCATTTCCTGCTTTTATTCCACAGTTCCTTCCACTGTTTCTGCAGGTGCTTCTGTTTCTTCGTCTACGTTTGCGATGCCCAAAATTTCATTGCGCACCTTCTGGTCAAACAGAGCACGGAATTCGTCCCCTGTGACTTTTTCTTTTTCCACCAGCAGTTTTGCTGTTGCGTGGAGCATTTCCATATTTTCTTTCAGGAGGCGTTTTGCTTCCTGATAAGCTTCTGTTACGATACGCTTTACTTCCTGATCGATGACGGTTGCCACGGTTTCGCCGTAGTTTCTTTCCTGACCCCAGTCTCTGCCGATGAAGACTTCGTTGCTGTTCCCGCCAAACTGGATAGGGCCAAGCAGTTCACTCATACCATACTGTGTTACCATGCTTCTTGCCATGGCTGTGGCACGTTCGATGTCATTGGAAGCACCGGTCGTGATATCCTTGATGACCAGTTCTTCCGCCGCACGGCCGCCCAAAAGGCTTACGATCTCCTGTTCCATCATCATCTTTGTCATATACATTCTGTCCTCACCGGGCAGGGGCATGGTGTAGCCGCCGGCCATACCTGTGGGAATGATGGAGATGCTGTGAACAGGGTCCAGTTCGCTGAGCACTTCGAAGAGGATCGCGTGACCGCCTTCATGGTAAGCTGTGATATATTTTTCTTTTTCAGAGATGACTCTGGTCTTCTTTTCTGTACCAACACCGATCTTGATGAGCGCCTTCTGGATCTCTTCCATATCGATGGCTTTCTTGTTATCCCTTGCAGTCAGAAGAGCTGCTTCGTTCAGGAGGTTCGCCAGATCCGCACCTGTGAAGCCTGCAGTTGTCTGGGCGATGACCTTCAGATCCACTTCGGGAGCCATAGGTTTGCCTTTGGAATGTACGCGCAGGATGGCTTCTCTGCCTTTTACGTCAGGTCTGCCAACATAAACCTGTCTGTCGAAACGACCGGGTCTCAGGAGGGCAGGGTCCAGGATATCCGCACGGTTTGTTGCTGCGATGATGATAACGCTTTCATTGATACCGAAACCGTCCATTTCAACCAAGAGCTGGTTCAGTGTCTGTTCTCTTTCATCGTGACCGCCGCCAAGACCTGCGCCTCTGCGACGACCAACGGCATCGATTTCATCGATGAATACGATGCTGGGAGAGTTCTTCTTCGCCTGTTCGAACAGGTCACGGACACGGGATGCACCGACGCCGACGAACATTTCTACGAAGTCAGAACCGGAGATGCTGAAGAAAGGCACGCCCGCCTCACCAGCAACCGCCTTTGCCAGTAATGTTTTACCTGTACCGGGAGGGCCCACAAGCAGTACCCCTTTGGGGATGCGTGCACCCAGATCTGTGAATTTCTGAGGGGCTTTCAGGAACTGTACCAGTTCTTCCAGTTCTGCTTTTTCCTCATCACAGCCGGCTACGTTGTCGAATGTTACTTTATTTTCCCCTTCCACACTCATTTTGGCTTTGCTTTTACCAAAATTGTTCATCTTGCTGCCGCCGCCGTTCATCTTGTTGAACAGGAAGGAGAAGATGAGGATCATGATGATCATCATAAGGATAGAGGGCAGGATGGACGACAGAAGACTTTCTCTCTGCAGCTCCCCAATTTCCATACGGAAGCCGTTTTCCGCCGCTTTTTCATCCAGCTTTGCCTGCAGTGTAGACATACTGGGGGCTTCTACGATGATGATGCTGCCATCCTTCAGTGTCGCTTCTACGGTACCATAGTCAGAAACCTCTGTACTTCTGGAAACCTTGACGGATGCCACATTATTTGCTTCCAGTTCCTGCAGCAGGTCACTGTAAACACGGTCCTCCGCAGCAGGTGACTGTGTATTCTGTCCTATCATACTGGGGCCTGTATATGCTACCGCCGCCAGAATGATGGCAAACACGATGGCATAAAGGCCAAAAGATTTGAAATATTTTCTCAAGAGCGTTCCTCCTTTATTTGCATGAATTTTATTCGGCCCGATCCCTTTCCCCAAAGAAATCAGACCATATCAATATATGATTGTATCACACTTTATTCAGAAACGCAACGCAGGAATTATACAGAACCCACGAAAAAAACGGCGAAATAACAGCATTCAGAAAATCATAGAGAAATGCTGTTCTATTTACTTCGCCCACCCGATGTGATATGCTGAAAAAAGAAAGAAAAGGAGTGATTTTTATGGTATCCATCAATTCTGATAAATGTATCGGCTGCGGCCTGTGTGTAAAAGACTGCTTTTTTGGCGTGCTGCATGTAAAAGAAGGCAAAGCAGAGGTTTCCGGCGACTGCTTCCACTGCGGTCACTGCGTTTCTGTCTGCCCCAAAAATGCCGTGACCATCTCCGGCTATCCTATGGAAGAAGTCAGAGAATTTGACGAAAGCTGCAAAATGGATCCCGAAAATCTGCTCCATTTCATGCAGTTCCGCCGCAGCATCCGTCAGTTCCAAAAAGAACACGTACCCATGGAATATATGGAAAAGATTCTGGAAGCCGGCAGATATACCCCCACTGCCGCCAACAGGCAGGATGTTTCCTATATCCTTGTAAAAGACGAACTGGAATCATTCAGAAAAATGGTCTGGGAAGGTCTGGGGGAACGGCTGGCAAAAGGCACTCCTGATCCCTATGCTTACCGGATGCAGCTGTTCTATGATGCCTACAAAGAAAATCCTGAAAATGACAGGCTCTTCTGCGGTGCAGATATCTGTATGCTGGTTCTTTCCGATGCTCCTGTCAATGGCACACTGGCCATGACCAGCATGGAACTGATGGCCCAGGCTCAGGGTGTCGGCGTATTGTACAGCGGTTTTTTGCAGCGTATCATCCTGGATACACCAAAAGCCATGGAATTTTTAGGGCTGGACGGCACAAAGACCCTTGGTACTGTGATGCTCTTTGGCATGCCTGATGTGAAATATCTGCGTACCGCCCCCAGAAAGAAAACCAATGTAACATGGAAATAATAAAAACCCGTAAACCAGAAGGTTTACGGGTTTAATTTTATTCCTCGTCGAAGTTTAATACCCCTACATAGGGCAGGTTTCTGTATCTCTGGGCATAGTCCAGACCATAGCCCACTACGAAAGCATCGGGGATGGTGAAGCCGGTGAAGTCACCTGTGATATCCACCACACGACGGTCAGGCTTGTCCAGCAGTGCCACGATCTTCAGCTTTTTGGGCTTTCTGAACAGCAGCAGTTCCTTCAGTTTTTTCAGCGTTCTGCCGGTATCGATGATATCTTCCACGATCAGCACATTTTTACCGCTGATATCTTCGTCCAGATCCATTTTTACATTGATGTTGCCGGAAGATTCTGTGCTGTCACCATAGCTGGAAACGCTCATGAAATTCAGGGTCACAGGCATTTTCATCTTCTTCGCCAGATCTGTCGTTACGACCACCGCGCCCTTCAGTGTGCAGACCATTTCCACCTGTTCATCGCCAAATTCCTGATATAATTCTTCTGCCAGTTCTTCCAGTCTTTTATCGATCTGTTCCGCTGTCAGCATCACTTCTACTCTTTCCTTCATACCTGTCCCCTCCGTATTCTGATATATAAGAACCGTTTTGTCTGCTCATCGGCTCTCAGCCCTTCCGAAACCCGCAGTTCCGGTGCCCAGAGCACCTCTTCTCCCGCCACGATCAGAGGCTGGTTTTCCCGTTCCCCTCTGGGGATCTTTTCATCGATAAACAGATCCTTGATCTTCTTCCTGCCATTCTTCAGGCGAATGAAGTCTCCTGTTTTTCTCGTTCGGCAGAAAATCGTTTGGTCTATTTTATCATAATCGAATACCTTCGTACAGATATCTTCCAAAATTTCAGTTTTTTCTTCTGACAGCCACAGTTTGACTGTGATCCCTGCTTCCGGGACAGACAGTTCCTTCCCGAAAGGCAATGCATAGCAGAACCCTTCTGCTTTTTCCTTCTTTATGGAAAAAACCAGCCCATCATTGCTGTTCTCCACATGAACACCCTCCTGAAAATCGCGGCTTTTCCCCGTCTCCTTCTGCAGCAGGTCTTCCAGTGCATCGATCTGCACCCTGGAAACATCTCTTTTCAGAAATGCATCCATAGCCTTTCGCAGCACTCGTTTCCGCATAGCGGGGTGCAGTTCCTGCAGCTTTTTTCGGGAAAGGCATACCTTCCCCTCAGATGCAGACAGTTTTGCCCTTTCATAGCAAATGGCTGCCTGCTGTTCCAGAAAATCCTCTTCCACAGAAAAGAGTTCTGCCGTTTCCGCCATACGCTCCACCGCTCTGGGATTGATCTCCTCCAGAACAGGAAGCACTTTCAGGCGCAGCTTATTTCTGGTATACATTTCCTCCCGGTTGGTGGAATCTTCACGCCATTCCAGACGGTTTTCCCTGCAATAGGCTTCGATCTCTTCTCTGCTGCAGAACAAAAGGGGACGACAGATATTCCCCCGCACGGGCGCCATCCCCGCAAGACCTTTCAGCCCCGTTCCGCGGCAAAGGCGCATCAGCATGGTTTCCGCCTGATCCTTCTGGTGATGGGCAACAGCGATGTACCCCTCTTCTCCAGCCGCTTCCTGAAAAGCAGCATACCGCAGAAGACGGCCGGTTTCCTCTTCCCCCAGTTTCCGAGAAACCGCTTCCGCCCTTACATCAAAAAAATGCAGCAGGCAAGGCACCCCCAGAGAAGCACAGAATTTCTCCGCAAACTGCCGGTCTGCATCGGCCTCTGCCCCCCGCAGCCCATGATGGATATGAACCGCCGTAATGTCCCAGCCTTTTTCCTCTTTCATGCCGCAAAGAACATGGAGCAAGGCAACGGAATCCATCCCGCCGGAAAGCCCCACGATGATTTTTGCATTCCCTGGAAACATATGAAATTTTGCGATGGTATTTCGTACTTTTTCCCGCATATTCGTCTCCTCATTCGGTATGTAACCCTATTAGCATCACTCTACACGAATTTCGGGGAAATTACAAGTCACGCCCGCTTCTTCCAGAAGCGTCCCGCCAGCACGGTCATATCATCCTTCCTTTCCTCTTTCTGGGCTTTTTTCGCTTCCTGCAGGATATAATCCGCCGCATCCCAGGGATTTGCCACGGGAAATTCCAGCAGTTTCTGTTTCAGCCAAAGAGCGGTTTTCTCCTCCCCGCCCAGGGCATCCGTGACCCCATCCGTCAAAAGGAACAGCAGGTCGCCATCCTTCAACAGCATTTCCTGGGTCTCCGGTGTCACCTGCTTCAAGATCCCCGCCGGCAGCGTAACCGCCCGCAGGGATATGACTCTCCCGTTTCGCCATAGGTAGGAGGCCGCCGCACCCATTTTGACAAAAACAGCATGTCCGTCAAACAGATCGATATCGCAGATATCCAAAGTGGCATAGGTTTCCTCTCCTCGCTGCAAAAGCAGTGCCGAATTGATCATTTTCACAGAAAGCTCCCGTGAAAAGCCGGCTTCTGTAAACTGCTCCAACA
>JAFRZQ010000011.1 GCA_017442465.1 Anaerotignum sp.
CCTGTTGTTTTCTGGCGGAAATATTTCATATCCGCAGAAATGCGCTGCAGCAGGTCACCATCCTTGCCGATGCCCCATTTTTCATCAACTGCTACAATTAAATCCATGGTCATCCTCCTTATTCCGCTACGGGGATTCTGCCCAGAGATTTATGGTATTCATAATCTTCCACGATAAAATCATCCACTGTAAAATCGTAGAAATTCTTGATTTCGGGGTTCAGTCTTACCTTGGGTGCAGGCAGGGGTTCTCTTTCCATCATTTCCTTAACCATATCGATATGTCTGTCATAGATATGCATATCGGAAATGACATGGATAAATTCACCGGGTTCCAGGCCGCTTACCTGGGCAAACATCATCAGGAGGGCAGAATACTGCACCACATTCCAGTTGTTTGCTGTCAGAGTATCCTGAGAACGCTGGTTCAGGATGCCGTTCAGTTTATTGCCTGTTACATTAAATGTCATGCTGTAGGCACAGGGTTCCAGACCCATTTCTGTCAGGTCTGCGAAGTTATAGATATTTGTCATGATACGTCTGGAAGCAGGTGTGTTTTTCAGCTGCCACAGAACATTGTCCACCTGATCCATTTCACCATGAGCAAATTTATACTTCACGCCCAGCTGATAGCCGTAAGCCTTGCCGATATTTCCTTCTTCATTGGCCCATGCATCCCAGATATGGCTGTTCAGTTCGGATACCTTATTGGATTTTTTCTGCCAGATCCACAGGATCTCGTCAATGGCATTTTTCCAGTTGGTAAAACGCAGGGTCATCATGGGAAATTCTTCCTGCAGGTTATATCTGTTCACTACCCCAAAAGTTTTTACTGTGTGGGCAGGCGTACCATCTTCCCACTTTGCACGGACAGTCTGTCCTTCTGTGGAAAACCCACTTTCCAGGATCTGTTTACAGTTTTCCTTAAAAATCAAATCCGCCTTACTCATAACGGCCCATCCTCCTTACACATTTTCTTCTATATTGAAACACAGTATCATCAGATTTAACTGATATATTATATCATTTCAGAGAAGAAATGAACAGTCCCTTCCGCAGAGAAATTACAGGAGAAAAACAACCGTCCAAATTTGTTTCTGCATCAAAAACACTATTGGTCTTTTTTCCATACATTAACATTTTTTAGCGATATATATGTAAAAAAAGACGACGAAATGTTGATTTCATATGGATTTTATGGTATAAATTGAATAATGGCGAAAGCATCTGTTTTTCTTGCGCAGACATTTGTGCGGGATACATAGCCAAAAAAACTAAAAAACGACACTTTCCGGTCTGATGCTTACCGGAACCATTTATTGGGAGGTTGTAAATTATGAAAAAATTTATTGCTCTGGCACTGGCCTCTGTCATGACTCTGTCTCTGGCAGCTTGCGGCGGCGGTTCTGACGCACCCGCAGATTCTGCAGTAGCAGGCACAGCCATCAGCGGCGACACAATCAAAATCGGCGTTTTCGAACCCACAACAGGTGAAAACGGCGGCGGCGGTATGCAGGAAGTTCTGGGTATCCGTTATGCAAACACAGTTGTGCCCACAGTTGATATCAACGGCACAACATACAACATCGAACTGGTAGAAGTTGACAACCAGTCCGACAAAACAGCAGCAGTTACAGCTGCACAGTCTCTGATCTCCTCCGGCGTTGTTGGCGTTCTGGGTTCCTACGGTTCCGGCGTTTCCATCGCAGCTGGTCAGACATTTGCTGAAGCAGGCGTTCCCGCGATCGGCTGCTCCTGCACAAACCCTCAGGTAACACTGGGTAACGATTTCTACTTCAGAACATGCTTCCTGGATCCCTTCCAGGGCACAGTAATGGCTTCCTACGCAGCAGTAGACCAGGGCTACAAAACAGCAGCAGTAATCAGCCAGAACGGCGATGACTACTCCACAGGTCTGGCAGCATACTTCAAACAGGCATTTGAATCTCTGGGCGGCACAATCGTTGCTGATGAAACATACCAGACAAACGAATCCGACTTCAATGCGATCCTGACATCTGTAAAAGAATCCGGCGCTGAAGTAGTATTCATTCCTTCTTCCATCGCTACAGCAACTCTGATCCTGCCTCAGGCTCAGGCTAACGGCGTAACAGCTCAGATCATCGCTTCCGATACATGGGAAAATGAATCCATCGTTATGGCAGCAGGTTCTGCAGCAGAAGGCGTTGTATTCTCCACATTCTTCGATGAAAACGACGAATCCACACCTCTGGCAAAAGACTTCGTTAACGGCTTCAAAGCATACCTGAACAGCGATCCTCAGAACATCACTCTGAACGGCGGTTCCGACGGTGTAGCAGCAGTATCCGCTCCGGGTTACGATGCTTACATGTCCATGATCGAAGGTCTGAAAGCTCTGGACGGCGTTGAAGGCGAACTGACAAGCGTAACTCTGCGTGACGCTCTGGTTAACGTAAACTTTGACGGCGTAACAGGTTCCATCACATTCGACGAAAACGGCGATGCAAACAAAGACGCAGCTTACCTGAAACAGGTAGTAGACGGCAAATTCGCATTCGTGAAAAAACAGCTGGACGAAACAGCAGAATAATCTGTTTCATTTATAAAAGAGGATCTTCCTCAATCGCTTCAAAAACTTTGCGGCGGGATACTCTCCCGCCGCTTTTTCCAATAAACGGGGGTCTGCATCTGTTCCCCGTCTTAAATCGGCTTGGAAAGATTCGAAAAAGTTTTTGGTTCATTTTTGGCTCTTTCCAAGTCGGTTTCAAAAAAAATTCTTATGTCAGGAGGTATATTCATGACATCAACAGCATTCTTACAATACTGCCTGGCGGGCATTTCCATCGGCGGCATCTATGCGCTGATCGCCATTGGCTATACAATGGTATACGGCATCCTGCGCCTGATCAACTTTGCCCACGGCGACATCTTTATGATGGCGGCATACTTCATGATCTTCGCAATGGTAGACTTTGCGCTGCCCTGGTATGTTTCCATCGGCATCGTTCTGGTGGCCACCGTCCTTCTGGGCGTTGTCATTGAACGCGTGGCTTATAAGCCCCTGAGAAGCGCACCCCGTATGTCCATCATGATCTCTGCCATCGGTGTTTCCTACCTGCTGCAGAATCTGGCTACATACCTGTTCTCCGCGCTGCCCAAAGGCTACCCTTCCATTGGTTTCCTGACAAAAACCATTCAGATCGGCAGCATTTCCACTTCCGTGGTAACATTCATCACACCCATTCTGACACTGGTATTCGTATTCCTTCTGATGCAGCTGATCAACCATACAAAGATCGGTATGGCCATGCGTGCTGTTTCCAAGGACTTCGAAACATCTCAGCTGATGGGTATCAAGATCAACCGTGTCATCTCCTTCACATTCGTGATCGGCTGTTTCCTGGCAGCGGTTGGTTCCATCCTGTATTTCACACCCAGACCCTCCGTATACCCTCTGGTAGGTTCCCTGCCCGGCACAAAATGCTTCATCGCTGCGGTATTCGGCGGTATCGGTTCCATTCCCGGCGCAATGCTGGGCGGCTTTGTTATCGGCCTGTCCGAAACATTCATCAAAGCTGCGGGTTATTCCGAATTTTCTGACGTATTCACATTCATCCTGCTGATCGTTGTTCTGCTGTTCAAGCCTACCGGCCTGTTCGGCGAAAAGATCACAGAAAAAGTATAAGGGCAGGTGAGCGAAATGACAGAACAGAAAAAACAGAAACTTTCTATGATCTTTTCCATCATCGGTGTTGCCGTTCTGGCAGCAGCCCTGTTTGGTGTATATGCAACAACTTCTACAACAGATATGTTGCGTACCGTTCTGCAGCTGGGTGCCATCTACGCACTGGTTGCCGTTTCCATGAACCTGCTGAACGGCTTTACAGGCCTGTTCTCTCTGGGTCAGGCCGGCTTTATTGCTCTGGGTGCTTATGTATTTGCTATCTTTACCATCCCCGCAGCACAGCGTCCCGGCGTTTACTATCTGTATGGCGTAGCTGAC
>JAFRZQ010000073.1 GCA_017442465.1 Anaerotignum sp.
AATCCCAAAACGTAAATAAAATCGACGAAGCCATTGAAAAATAAGAACTGCCACTTGGTGACAGACTGAATATGGTCTACAGCGTCTCTCTGGTATCATATGGCCGTGCCGAAGTTCTGGTAACAGGCACAGGTATGAACACAGAAATGGGTAAGATCGCTCATCTGATGGAATCCGCCCAGGAAAAAGCAACACCACTGCAGAGAAGTCTGGATGATTTCTCCAAAAAACTGTCCGTTATCATTCTGGTGATCTGTGCCATCGTATTTGGTCTGGGTATGTGGCGTGGTATGGGCCTGGGCGACGCGCTGATGTTTGCGGTTGCTCTGGCAGTAGCAGCCATTCCCGAAGCTCTGTCTTCCATCGTGACCATCGGTCTGGCTATTGGTACACAGAAAATGGCTAAGGAAAATGCCATCATCAAAAAACTTCGTGCCGTGGAATCTCTGGGTTCTGTTTCTGTGATCTGTTCCGATAAAACAGGTACCCTGACCCAGAACCGTATGACTGTACAGAAAGCCTTCACCATCGGCAAGATCTGGGAAGCAGAGGGCGCAGACGCAGAAGTTTCTCCTCTGAAAGAACTGATCGAACACTCCGTGCTGTGTAATGACGGTGCCATCAACGGCGAAACACAGGTGGGTGACCCTACGGAAACAGCTCTGCTGGCATTCTGCAGAAAAGCGGGCAGCAACGAAAATGATGTGCGTAAAACATATCCCCGTCTGAAGGAGATCCCCTTTGACTCCGACAGAAAACTGATGTCCACCCTGCACCATATCGCAGGCGAATATAAACTGATGACAAAGGGTGCGCCTGATGTTCTTCTGGCACGCAGCGTATCCGTAAGAACAGAAAACGGTATTGTTCCTATGAATGATGCATTCCGTCAGGAAATTCAGGAACAGAATGCGGCATTCTCCTCTCAGGGTCTGCGCGTACTGGCCTTTGCGGAAAAAGTGGTTGGCGAAGATCGTGCACTGGGTCTGGAGGATGAAAATGACCTGACATTCGTTGGTTTGATCGCCATGATGGACCCTCCCCGTGAAGAATCTGCCCCTGCCGTTGCGGACTGCCGCCGTGCAGGTATCCGTCCTGTTATGATTACAGGCGACCATAAGGTAACAGCATCCGCCATCGCAAAACAGATCGGTATTTTGCAGGAAGGCGACCGTGCCATTGAAGGCTCCGAACTGGAACACATGACAGACGAACAGCTGAAGGAAGAAGTAAAGAGCATTTCCGTTTATGCCCGTGTTTCTCCTGAACATAAGATCAGAATCGTTCGTGCTTGGCAGGAAAACGGCTGCATCGCAGCCATGACAGGGGACGGTGTCAACGATGCGCCTGCCCTGAAACAGGCGGATATCGGTATCGCCATGGGTATCACAGGTACGGAAGTATCCAAGGATGCTGCGGCGATGATTTTAACAGACGATAACTTTGCAACTATCGTAAAAGCCGTTGGTAACGGTAGAAACGTTTATACAAATATCAAAAACTCCATCCAGTTCCTGCTCTCCGGTAATCTGGCTGGTATTCTGGTGGTCGTATTCACATCCCTGATGGGTCTGCCTCTGCCTTTCACGGCGGTACAGCTCTTGTTCATCAACCTTTTGACAGACAGCTTGCCCGCTTTGGCGGTAAATATGGATCAGCCTACAGGCGACCTCCTGAAAATGACACCCCGTGACCCCAAAGAAGGTATCCTGACAAAGGATTTTATGAAAAATCTGGTGGTGCAGGGTG
>JAFRZQ010000074.1 GCA_017442465.1 Anaerotignum sp.
GCGGAGAGGGCAGCCATCATGCCTGCTGCGCCGCCGCCGATGATGATTACTTTCATAATGTCACCTTTTCTATGTAAATCAATGAGTTAATTCTTTCATATTCATTTATTATAATCTGTTTGTAAGGCCATTGTAAACAGGGATTTTCGCGGACAGATGCCTTTGAAACATTGTAGAAACGGGGATTTTGTGATATACTATTATGATATTATAGGATAAGTATTGAAATTGATATATATGGAGTAAAAATATGAACGAAAAAGCATTACACACATTGGAATATGACAAGATCATACAGAAACTGGTGGGCTATGCGGTTTCCCCTATGGCGAAGGAAAGAGCGGCAGAACTGCGTCCTTCTTCTGCCATTAGTGATATTGCCATCTGGCAGCAGGAAACAACAGAAGCCACAGTAATGGCGCTGAAAAAAGGATCTCCTTCCTTTGGCGGTTTCCGTGAAATTCGTCCTCAGCTGAAAAGAGCATCCATGGCAGGTGTTCTTTCTGTGGCGGAATTGATGGCTATTGGCGAATTTGCATATGTTTGCCGCAAGGTGAAAAACTATGCCAGAAAAGAAAACAAGGACGAAGTATACCCTCGTCTGGATGAATATTTTGATCTGATCATCCCTCTGGATAAGCTGGAAAATGAAATCAGCCGCTGCATCCTTTCTGAAACGGAAATTGCGGATGATGCCAGTGCAGGTCTGCGCAGTGTGCGTAAGGAAATCAAGATTTCTAATGACCGCGTGAAAGATCATCTGAATGGTATCATCAATTCTTCTGCATACAGAAATATGCTGCAGGATTTTGTGGTCACCATCAGAAATGACAGATATTGCGTGCCTGTCAAAGCGGAATACAGAAGCTCCTTCCCTGGTATGATCCACGATCAGTCTAACACAGGGTCTACATTGTTCATGGAGCCACTGAGTGTTATCCAGCTGAATAATAAAATCAAAGAGCTGCAGGCGAAGGAAAAGGAAGAAATCGAAAAAATCCTGCTGATGCTGTCTGATCTTGTGACAGCTAATGCTATTTCCATTGAAGGCAATCTGGAACTGCTGACACAGTTGGATTTCATCTTTGCGAAAGCGTCCCTGTCCATGGCCATGGATGCAACACAACCTCAGTTTAATACAAAAGGCTACATCGACATCCATAAAGGCAGACACCCTCTGCTGGATCCGAAAACGGTAGTGCCTACAGATATTTATCTGGGTAAAGATTTTACAACACTGCTCATTACAGGCCCTAACACAGGTGGTAAGACCGTTGCCCTGAAAACGCTGGGGCTGTTTACCCTGATGGGACAGGCAGGTCTGCATATCCCTGCTTTCGATAATTCTGAACTGGCGGTATTTGATAATGTATTTGCAGATATCGGCGATGAACAGAGTATTGAACAGAGCCTTTCTACCTTCTCCGCCCACATGACAAATATCGTAAGAATCATGGATCAGGTGACGGATAATTCTCTGGTGCTGTTCGATGAACTGGGCGCAGGTACTGACCCTACGGAAGGTGCGGCACTGGCCATTGCCATCATCAAAGCCCTGCTGGAAAGAGAAATCAGAACAGCAGTAACAACCCATTACAGCGAACTGAAGGTATTTGCTCTATCCACAGACCATGTAGAAAATGCCTGCTGTGAATTCAGTGTGGAAACATTGAGACCAACCTATAAACTGCTGATCGGTATTCCCGGTAAGAGTAACGCTTTTGCCATTTCCAAAAGACTGGGCCTGCAGGATTATATTCTGGATTCTGCGAAAGAATTTATCAGCCAGGATGAAGCGAAGTTCGAAGATGTTATCACAGATCTGGAAATCAGCAAAAAGTCTGTGAAGATCGAACAGGAACGCGCGGAAGAATACAGACGCGAAGCGGAAGCCCTGAAAAAAGAAGTGGAACGTCAGAAAGAAAAGACAAAACAGCAGAAGGAAAAGATTCTGGAAAAAGCCAGAGAAGAAGCGAAACAGATCTACGTGAAGGCCAAGGAAGAAGCCGACAGTATCATCAAAGAGATGAACAAGCAGGCGAAGGAAGCCAACAACTAGAACAAGGCTCTGGAACAGAGACAGAAACTGAACGAAAAGCTTTCTACGATGCAGGCGGATTTCCTGAAATCCAAGCGCGTAAAACCCAACCACAAGGCTCCTGAAAATCTGAAAGTAGGCGACAGGGTTTATGTCATTTCCTTCGACCAGAACGGCGAAGTGCTGGCTGCACCGGATAAGAATAAAGAAGTTATGGTGCAGATGGGTATCATGAAGATGAAGGTCCCCATGGCGGAACTGATGCTGGATGATACACCTCAGCCCAAGGAAAAACAGCAGAAAAAACAGCAGCCTGCAGGGCGAAACTTTCCAAGAGCAGTTTTATTTCTGCAGAGATCGACTGCCGCGGACAGCTGGTGGATGAAGCCATTGCAAATATTGATAAATATATCGATGATGCATACCTGTCCGGTCTGAAACAGGTAGTCATCATTCATGGTAAGGGTACCGGTGCCCTGCGTGCAGGGGTACAGAATTACCTGAAAATGAATTCTCATGTAAAAAGCTACAGACCCGGTACATTCGGCGAGGGCGAGGCCGGTGTAACGGTGGTTGAACTGAAGTAAAACCGAAAAAGAGGTGGAGAAGATGGGGAAACAGAAAATTTTGATCGTTGATGATGATCTGCATATTGCGGAGCTCATCTCTCTTTATATGATGAAGGACGGCTACGAAACGGAAGAAGTCTATGACGGCAGAGAAGCCATCAAAAAGGCGGAATCTTTTCAGCCTGATCTGATCCTGCTTGATCTGATGCTGCCTGGCATGGATGGCTATCAGGTCTGTACGGAAATCAGAAAAACAAGTCGTGTGCCCATCATCATGCTGACAGCCAAGGGCGAAACCTTTGATAAAGTCCTTGGTCTGGAACTGGGGGCCGATGATTATATCGTAAAACCCTTTGACCCCAAGGAACTGGTGGCAAGGGTAAAAGCGGTGCTGCGCAGATATGAACCGAAACAGGAAGAGGATAAAAATGTGCTGAGATTTGATGGGCTGGAAATCAATCTGTCTAACTATTCTGTATCTTATAACGGAAAAAGTCTGGACTTTCCTCCAAAGGAATTTGAGTTGCTTTCCTTCCTGGCACAGCATCCCAATCGGGTGTTTACCAGAGAACAGCTGCTGGACCGCATCTGGGGATACGAATATGTGGGCGATACCAGAACAGTGGATGTGCATGTAAAACGTATTCGTGAAAAGCTGAACAGCGAAGACGAATGGGGCATCCGTACTGTATGGAGCGTGGGCTACAAATTTGGCCAGAAATAAGGAAATAAAAAGGGGATGTCAGTGACATCCCTTTTTATCAATCATGTATTATACTTCGGATTTTTCTTCTGCTTCTGCAGCGGGAGCAGTTTCGCCGTCAACAGTCGCATCATCAGCAGAAGCGGCTTTGGCAGCGTCTTCAGCAATTTTCATGGCGATCAGTTCATCTTCATACTGAGATCTGTAACGTTCCATTGCCTGTTTGCGTACAGCTTCTTTACGCATGTTTGCCCAGCGGAGCATAAGCATCAGGAACAGCAGGAACAGGATCAAGATGTGGAAGCTGTTCAGCTGTGTCCAGTTGATACGTGTCAGAACAAGGATCGCCAGAGCAAGAATGATCATATCTCTGGGAGCCAGTTGTTTGCGATTGGGTCTTTGAGGATTTGTATTCTGATTGTTTTCCATAAGTAAGTACAGGCAGCGGACTGCCTTTCTCCTTTCAGAAGTATTTGCATGGTATGTAATCATACAAACTATAGTATACCATTTTTTTGTGGGTTTGTAATGTATTTTTTCATATTTTGGAGGAATGAACATGAAAAGGGATTCCATTGTGCGCAAGCAGATGCTTTTATATATGACGACCATAGGGATATTGATCCTGATTTTATGCGGTGCGCTGGCGGTGATCTATACGAACCATTATATGGGCGAGAAAAAAGGAGAACTGATCCATCAGGGAGAAAAGATTGCATCTGCTTATGGGAAGGCGTATCGGACAGGAAATCTAAGCGAACTGACCCATGAGCTGCAGATACTGGAAAACTACATGGAAGCCGGCGTCGTGCTGATGAATCAGGATGGGAGAGTTGTGCTGACTTCTCCCGGGTTTGATGATGTGCTGATCGGGGATGAAATGGCTTATGATGACATGACAACAGCTGTGCTCAATGGTGAGATCGCTACCCATTATATAAAACCAGGAGAAGTATTCGATACACCGATGCTTGTGGTGGGTTATCCTGTTTCAGAGGGACAGCTGGCCGGTATTTTTATGTGCCGTCCCATGCCAGAAATCGAAGCATCTTTGATGGAGATGTATCAGATGAGTGTGATCAGTCTGTTTTTTGTATCTTTGTTGGGGCTGATCGTTAGCTTTTTGACAGCAAAGTATGTTGCCTTTCCTCTGGTCGTGATGAACCGTGCGGCGAAGATCATTGCCAACGGGGATTTTGAGCAGCGGGTAGTGATCAATAGTAATGATGAAATAGGTGAATTGGCGGAAAGTTTCAACCATATGGCAGAAAGCCTGCAGACCCATGAAAAGGTGCGGAAAGATTTTATTGCAAATATTTCCCATGACCTGCGGTCGCCTCTGACCAGCATGAATGGATTTCTGACGGCTATGCTGGATGGAACGATACCGAAGGAAAAACAGGAAAAATATCTGAAGATCGTTCTGGAAGAAACAGAGCGGCTGTCTCGTATGACCCAGGGGATCGTGGAACTGAGCCGTGCCCAGAGCAGCGCGATTTTGCTGGAGGAGACGAATTTTGATATCAATGAGCTGATCCGCAGCAATATTGAGGTGCTGGAACCGCAGCTGAAAGAAAAACAGGTACGCATTCGGGGGATCTATGATGAAGAAAGTACCATGGTTCGTGGGGATCGGGATAAGATTTCCCGTGTGCTGCAGAACCTTTTGAGCAATGCGGCAAAGTTTTCTCCGGAATTTGGCGTGATAGAAGTGGAAACGACGCTGTTGGATAAGAAAAAGGTTTTGATCTCTGTAAAGGACGAAGGCCCTGGTATCAGTCAGGAAGATCAGAAATACGTATTCGATCGTTTTTTCAAATCGGATATGACAAGAAATGAGGATAAGGTGGGCAGCGGCATTGGTCTTGCCATTGCCAAGGAATTTATGATTGCTCATGGCGAAAATATCACAGTGAAAAGCGAAGAGGGGAAGGGTGCAACTTTTGCATTTACCTTAAAACTGGCGGAAAAAGAATGAAAATAAGAAAACCGAGACGAAAATGCGTCTCGGTTTTTTGTTTGATAGAATTTATAATTTTTCCACTTCGTCCATCCATACGCGGCTGAAGGCATCTGTAGGCATTCTCCAGTCGCCTCTGGGAGACAGGGAAATATCGCCAACTTTAGGGCCATCAGGCAGGCAGGAACGTTTGAACTGCTGGATGAAGAAACGGCGGTAGAAGTTTTTCAGCCATTTCAGCAGAGTTTCTCTGTCATATTCGCCTTCGAATGCTTTTTCTGCCAGCCACAGCACTTTTGCGGGGCGGTAGGCATTGTGCAGGATATGATACAGGAAGAAATCATGCAGTTCATAAGGACCAACCAGATCTTCTGTTTTCTGGTTGATGTTGCCGCTTTCATCGGGAGGCAGGAGTTCGGGGCTGACAGGTGTATCCAGAACATCCAGCAGTGCTGCGGATGCATCAGCGTCCACTTCGCCATTGGTTGCTACCCAGCGTACCAGAACGCGGATCAGTGTTTTGGGGATGCCGCCGTTGACACCATACATGGACATATGGTCGCCGTTATATGTTGCCCAGCCCAATGCCAGTTCGGACAGGTCACCTGTACCAACTACCAGACCGTTGTATTTATTTGCCAGATCCATCAGAATCTGTGTTCTTTCGCGGGCCTGTGCGTTTTCGTATGTTACGTTATGCAGGCTCATATCGTGTTCAATATCTTTGAAGTGCTGTGTTACAGCATCACGGATAGGGATCTCTTTCATTGTGATGCCCAGAGATTTCATCAGTGTCAGGGCATTTTGGTATGTTCTGTCTGTGGTGCCGAAGCCGGGCATTGTTACACCCAGGACGTGGCTGCGGTCGATGCCCAGGAAGTCGCAGGCCTTTACACAAACCAGAAGGGCAAGTGTAGAGTCCAAACCGCCGGAGATACCGATCACCAGAGAATCGGAATGGGTATGTTCCATTCTTCTTGCCAGACCCGCTGTCTGGATGGAGAAGATATCCTTGCAATGCTCGTCCACTTCGCCTGCTGCGGGGTGGAAAGGCGCAGAAGTCAGAGGTCTGTTCCAGTTTTCCAGAGATTCTGTTTCTTCCATATCAAATGTGATCAGACGATACAGACGGTGCATTTCTGTTTTCTGCAGATGGGACAGGAAAGTGGTGTGTTTGCGGCGTTCGTTGGAAATGATATCCAGATCGATATCTGCATAAACCAGCTGATTATTCTGTGCGAAACGTTCTGTTTCTGCAAAGATCTGACCGTTTTCGCAGATCATGCTGTGGCCGCCGAATACACAGTCCTGTGTGGATTCGCCGATGCCTGTGGAAACATAAACATAGGATGCCATGCAGCGAGCGGACTGCTGTGCAACCAGCTGTCTGCGGTAAATTGCTTTGCCGGAAGTTTCGCTGCTTGCAGAAAGGTTCAGCAGCAGCGTTGCGCCGTACAGTGCCTGATAAGAACTGGGAGGGATAGGAACCCACAGGTCTTCGCAGATTTCGATGCCGATTTTCAGATCGGGGATGCCTGCAGCGGCAAACAGCAGATCGGAACCGATGGGAACGTTCTGACCGGCATAGCTGATGCGGTCAACCAGGATATCGTCAGCGGAGGAGAACCAGCGTTCTTCCGCAAATTCGCTGTAGTTGGGTAGATGTGTTTTGGGAACCAGACCCAGGATCTCACCTTTATAAATGGCAACAGCACAGTTGAACTGCTGGCTGTCCAGCATAACGGGTGTGCCGATGACGAAGAACAGGTCAAGGTCTTTTGTTTCTTCTGCAATGGCTTTTACGCATTTTTCAGCAGCAACCAGAAGGGGACGCTGCATGAACAGATCTGCACAGGTATAGCCTGTGATGCACAGTTCAGGGAATGTCAGAACACGCACGCCTTTTGCGGCTGCGTCTTTTGCCATTTCGATGATCTGCTCTTTATTATAGGTACAGTCTGCCAGTCTCAGACGGGGAACAGCTGCACCGACTTTTACATAACCAAACATAAAATGTTCATCTCCTTAGAATTTTCTAAACAGGCCGATGACTTTGCCAAGAATGGCAACGTCTTTTACGATGATGGGTGACATAGAGGAATTTTCCGGCTGCAGACGGATGAAATCTTTTTCCTTGTAGAAGGTTTTTACTGTTGCAAAATCTTCGATGAGGGCAACGACGATATCGCCGTTTTTTGCAGTGTTCTGCTGACGAACAAGGATCAGATCCTTGTCAAAAATACCGGCTTCGATCATACTTTCCCCTTTGACACGGAGCATGAACACGGTGTCATTGTGGATATAATCCACGGGGATAGGGAAGGTATCTTCGATATTTTCCACAGCAAGGATGGGCGTGCCTGCGGTGATGGTGCCAACGATGGGAACATTCACCAGTTCTCTCTGGGGAGCTTCAAAACCGGGATCCAGAATTTCAATGGCTCTGGGTTTGGTCGGGTCTCTGCGGATGAGGCCTTTCTTTTCCAGACGGGAAAGATGGCCATGGACCGTAGAAGTGGATTTCAGCCCCACGGCATCACAGATCTCGCGGACAGAAGGGGGATAGCCTTTTTCTCTTACCTCTGTTTTCATATACTCCAGAATCTGCTGTTGTTTGTTGGACAGTTCGCTCATATACTCACTCCTTATCATTGTATCCAAACGGATGGGGATTATCAAGTAAATGGCAGAAAAAAGTCATATCCTGCTGTTATAGCTTCTATCATTTTTTGCAGGGGCAATGCTTTTGCTGCCTTGTTCGCCTTTATTATAGCATGGCGTTCGGGAAAAATCAAACCTATGTTCGTAAATTTTTGAAAAAACTATTGACAAAGAATATGTGTTCGGTTATTATGGAAGTGCAAAACGAAATAATGTTCGCAAGAAATGGGGGCGAAGTCATGGAAAGAAGAACACAGAGAAGGATCGTAAGAAAATCCAGAAAATTTAGAAAAAATACATTCGTGCTGCTGACAATGGCTTTGATCCTGTGCCTCGGAACCCTTGCAATGGGCGGAGAAGAAGACGTTCAGACAAAAACTTACTATGAATGCGTTCAGGTGCAGAAGGGCGATTCTATCTGGGAAATCGCAGAAGAATATAAAATGGACGGTGCAAATACCGAACAAATGGTTGATGAAATCATGGCGGTAAACGGCATGAAAAATACGAACATAAGAGCGGGCGAAAGTATCATCGTACCAGTAACCAAAGCAGCGTGAAAAAAGAGAACGAAAACGGGAGAACAGAAAAAGGTCTGTTCTCCTTTCTTTTTTGAAATTCTTAAGCATTTCTTACGGTTTTGGTCAGGATATTGCAGGAAAAAGGAATCTTATGATAATATAATGAAAAAGAAAGTGCAAAATAGCACAGTATAGATAGGAGGTTGTTAAGATGCTCCCATGGATTATTATTATTGCTATGCTGGGTCTGCTGCTCCTGTTCGTTGAGATCCTGATGCCGGGATTTGGTTTGTTTGGCATTCTGGGCACAGTTTCTCTTTTGGGCACGCTGGTGGCGGTATATAAATTGTATGGTTTTACTGCATTCTTGATCATGCTGATCGCGGTGGTCATCATATTCTTCGGCATGATTGTTTTTGCGAAGAAAAGCGGACTCTATAATAAGGTCGTTCTGCGGGACAGACAGGAAGCGAAAGGTTTTGACGAAACTCCCCTTCAGGGGCTTTTGGGTAAGGTTGGGGTGACCCATACGGAGCTGAAGCCTTTTGGTGTGGCTGAGATCGACGGCAAGGTGATCGATGTTTGTTCTACAGGTGATTTTATCGACAGAAACATCAGGGTACAGGTGGTGCAGATCACCGGCAAAACAGTAACGGTTAAGGTTTATGAGGAATAAGGGTAAGAAGAGTGTAAAAAAAGGAGGCGTCGTATATGTTTGAAATTTTTGGTCTGATCGTTCCATTGATCATTGTTCTGGTGCTGATTGGCATTTTTCTGAGTTTTGTGCCACTGGGACTGTGGATCTCTGCGATTTCTGCAGGGGTAAAAGTCAGCATTTTCTCTCTGGTTGGTATGAGACTGAGACGTGTGCGTGCGGATAAGATCATCCGCCCTCTGATCAAGGCACAGAAAGCCGGCATGGATGTAAACGCAAATCAGCTGGAAAGCCACTTGCTGTCCGGCGGTAGAGTTGATAATGTGGTGGATGCCCTGATCGCAGCCCACAGAGCAAATCTGGACTTGTCCTTTGAAAGAGCGGCAGCAATCGACCTGGCGGGCAGAAACGTATTTGAGGCGGTAAGAATGAGCGTAACACCCAAGATCATTGAAACGCCATGGATCTCTGCGGTGGCCATTGATGGTATTGAAGTGAAGGTCATTGCGAAAGTAACTGTAAGAGCGAATCTGGGCAGACTGGTCGGCGGTGCCGGTGAAGAAACGATCATTGCCAGAGTCGGCGAAGGTATCGTTACAACGGTAGGTTCTTCTCACAGCCATAAAGCAGTGCTGGAAAACCCTGACCTGATCTCCAGAACGGTTCTGGCAAAGGGCCTGGATAACGGTACAGCTTTTGAGATCCTGTCTATCGATATTGCGGATGTGGATATCGGCAGAAATATCGGTGCACACCTGCAGATCCAGCAGGCAGAAGCGGATAAACAGATCGCTCAGGCGAAGGCGGAAGAACGCCGCGCAACAGCGATCGCGAAAGAACAGGAAATGAAAGCGGAAGTAGAACACATGAAAGCGAAAGTTGTGGAAGCGGAAGCAGAAGTTCCCAGAGCGATGGCAGAAGCACTGCGCAGCGGTAATCTGGGTGTGATGGATTATTACAAAATGCAGAATGTGCTGGCAGATACAGCGATGAAAAATAATGTAGGCAATACTGACCTGACAAAGATGTTCAGAGAAAAAGAAGATAAACCTACGATCTGATTTGATTGGAAAAAGCGATGCTGCATCGCTGATATGGAGGTGCTGGATACAGCACCTCTTTTTGTATATGTTTTTACATATAATAGGAAAGAACAGAAGGAAGGCGGTAAAATGAGCACTGCTTTGGAAAAAGAATGGAAAAAACTTCTGGCAAAAGAAGAAAAGATGTTTTTTTCGGCAGAGAATAAAAAAGAAACAAAACTGGATGGAAAAATCAAAGAGCTTACGGGAATGATAGAAGAAAAGATTCCGGAAAAACTGGAGTCGGCTTTGGATGCAGCATTTTATAAGGCGTTTTTTCTGATATTTGAAAAAGGGACAGGTGTGATCGAGAAGACATTTCGCGGAGAAGATCTTTTGCTGGAATTTCAGGTAAATGATTTTCGGGTGGACAGGAAACCAACCAAACGTTCTTTGCTGAAAATGGAGGCGGCGGGCAAAAAAAGCAAACTGCTCAATTCAGCAGTGACGACAGTGGAAGGCATTGGTCTGGGGGCTTTAGGCATTGGTATTCCGGATATTCCGGTTTTTCTGGGGATGCTCCTAAAGGGGATGTACGAAACAGCAGCCAGTTATGGTTATGATTATAATAAGAAGGAAGAACAGATCTTGATTTTAAGAATGATCGCAGCGGGGCTGGCGGATGGTACGGAAAAGAGAAAGGCTGATAAGCTGGTTGAAGAATGGATGGGCCTTGTGCCGATGTCTGTAACATTTACTTTTGAAGAAGAGGTGGAGCGGGCGTCTGAAAAACTGGCGGATGCAATGCTGATGGCAAAATTCATTCAGGGTTTGCCTTTGGTGGGAGCAGCGGGCGGCATCAGCAATCCGATCGTTTATCAGAAGATTTCTCAGTATGCTGCATTAAAATATAAAAAAAGGTATCTGGCAGCAAAAAGGCTGGGTGCATAAAAGAGAAAAGAAGAGCCATACTATGACTGCGAGAGATACTCGCCGATCAAGAAGATATTTGGGAGGTCATAGACATGGACAAGAACACAAACAAAAACATGAATAGGAATGCAGACAAGAACAACACACAGAAAAACATGAACAACAACATGAACAGAACAGAGTTTGCACAGGAATACAGCATTGATACAGGCAAAAACAATGCGAACAAAAACAACACAAGCAAGAATAACACACAGAAGAATACAAACAGATGTAACTAACGGCGGTTGATGCGGAAAAGCGGTCTTTCTCTAAGGCCGCTTTTTGCTGTTATATATAAAGTAAAAAGAGGGGGAATGTTCTGAAAGAAAAACATTGACAAGAAGTGATAGTGGTGATATACTAACTTTCGCTGACGCAAACAGCAGAAAGAAAGCACTGAAAAAGATTTTAGAAAATCAAAAAAAGTGCTTGACAATAAAAAGAAGGTTTGTTATACTAATCTTCGTTGCGACAAACGCAAACTTGATCCTTGAAAACTGAACAATGGATATGAAACACACAACCCATAGTCAATTCAAGCAAACGGAAACGAATGCTAAATGACTTTTACCGGTTTAGTAAAACCGGAACACA